>JAFEGQ010000202.1 GCA_018239785.1 Verrucomicrobiota bacterium | reverse complement strand
TTTCCCGCCACCACTCCCTCTTCTCTTGCCTCAATGCTGTTGGCATACCCACCTCTTGTTTGTGAAAATCACAAGGGTGCCATAACCCGAACACGCTAAAAAGATGGGCTCGTTAGACGCTTACTTTAAAGGTGAGGAAAATGACCGGGAATTGCCCTTGCAAGTTGCGGCATCTCACATTTTTCCAAATGTTTAGGCCTGTGAAAAGGTAGCTCGTATCTTTTTCTGACTTCTCGAAGAAATAACGGAGCATGGAGAGGTTCAGCGTTTTTCCAAAACGGCGTGGGCGTGGAATGAGCGCCACCTGTATCCCAGTTTCAACAATTTCTTCGATTAGGAGAGTTTTATCGATATAGGCGCGATTTTCATCGATCACTTTCTTGAAATCGCTGATGCCTATAGGAAGCTGTTGTTTCATAGATACCTCTAAAAAGAGGATAACAAAAACAGCGTAGAAATCCAGCTTTAAGGCTGAGCGAGCTTGATCTGCTGCATGAGCGTTTGGTAAAACTTTTGCTCGATTTGCCCTTGCGCTTTGGCGAGCTCCTCGATCATGTTTGTGATCTGAGACAACATGGTGCTCAGCTGCTGCGATAAGTTATCCCCAGCGGACATGGCCTCATCGATACTTGCTGCAAACGCGTTCACTAGATTTCTCATTGCCGGATCATTTTGTGCGATGCCACTAAGTTGGCTAAACTCGGATGCCAAGGTCTGAAGCTCGTTTGGGGTAAGTTCGCTGGGATTTTTCATGAAACCTGTGAGTAATATACTGAACGCTAATAGATTGGTTGGGATCTTGCCATTAGCGCCGGCAAGCGCAGTATCGAATTGTTTTTCCAACGCTTTCCAAATCCCCATAGCTCCTTTGAACGCCTTGCACTGGTTGTAAAGATTTTTCAAATTAGTGAGCATGGCTTCCGCTTCTTTTGGAGTGAGTGTGCCACCAACTAATTCAGCCATTTCCTTTTGAAGCGTTCCAATCGTCTTTATCAGACTATTCATCTGTGTGAGGGAGATGTTCCCTTTTTCCAGTTGGGCTTTAAATTCTTCAATCAACTTTTGGAGCATAGCAATCACTCCCGAAGCACTGTCGGTATTTCCTGGAGCGGGGGCAGCGGGAGCTGCTGGAGCTGGGGCTTGCGATTTGTAGGGCTCTGGAGAAGTCGGTGAAATAGACATAAGGGCTCCGCTTGCTGTCTTTTATTTTAATAGTATCACTTTTTTTGAAATTTGAGAGGAGAGATTTTAAAGCGTTTAGAGTAAGAGATGTTTTAAAAATTTGTTGAATGTGTAAGATGCGAAACGGCGCAAGAGAGGGTAGCAGATGGTCAGCACAGCAAGGGTCGTCGTCATCGGGGGGGGCTTTGGGGGGCTTAATGCAGCTAAGGGGCTGAAGAGGGGTCCTGCTGAAGTGATGGTGATCGATCGGACCAACCATCATCTCTTTCAACCCCTTCTCTATCAGGTAGCTGCTGCTGTTTTAGCTCCAGGAGATATTGCCGTTCCCATCCGGGAGATCTTGGCCAAACAAAGAAATGCGACCACGATCATGGCTGAGGTGGTGGCCATCGAAAAAGAGGCCAAACAGGTGGTGTTAGCCAATGGAGATCGTGTCAGTTACGACTATCTCGTGGTCGCACCAGGGGCGCGCCATGCTTACTTTGGCCACGATGAGTGGGAAGCGTGTGCCCCTGGCATCAAGACATTAGAAGATGCCTTGCGGATTCGAGAGCGGTTGTTGATTTCGTTCGAAAAGGCAGAAAGATGTGATTCGATTTCAGAGGCCGAGAAATATCTCAATTTTGTGATCATCGGCGGGGGACCCACGGGAGTGGAGATCGCAGGAGCCATTGCCGAGATTGCTCAGTTGACGATGATTCAAAACTTTCGCCGGATTAACCCCGAAAGGACGAAGGTTTACTTGGTTGAGGGATGTGAAGAAATTTTACCTCCCTACCCTAAGCGGCAGGGGAAATATGCTCGTGAAGCTTTAGAAGAGCTGGGGGTTGAAGTGCTCACCAATACGATGGTGACTCATATTGATCGGACTGGAGTCACCTTCAAAGGGGGAAAACTCATCCCTTCGCGCAACATCATCTGGGCTGCTGGCAACCAAGCCTCTCCTTTGCTGAAAACCTTGGGGATAGAGCTCGACCGAGCGGGGCGTGTGAAAGTGCAGCCTGATCTAACTATTGCTGGATACCCAGAAATTTTTGTGATCGGCGATGGTGCCTATTTGGAAGATAAAAAAGGCAAGCCCCTTCCCGGAATTGCTCCAACGGCGATTCAGCAGGGCAAGTATGTGGCAAAAGTGATTCGGAAGAAGATTGCCCCTGATAAAAGGAAGCCATTTCGCTATTTTGACAAGGGGATGATGGCGACGATAGGGCAAAATAAAGCAGTCGCTGTCCTTGGCAAATTCGGACTTAATGGCTATCTCGCTTGGTTAGCGTGGTGTCTCATCCACATCGCCTACTTGATCGGATTTCGAAATCGGATTTTGGTATTGATAAACTGGTGTTTTGAGTATTTTACAGGATCGCGCGGTTCAAGGCTCATCGACCGCGGCTTAAGTGACGACCACTGAAAACAAGACCTGCTCTCTACTATTCCTGCTTCTTAACCTTAGGCGCTTGTGCGGCTATGGGCTTAAGTCTTTGGACTTTTTCCCTCTTTATTCCCCTGCTTTTTGCCCCCTGCCAACGGGTGCTGCGCGGCTGTTTTCTCGCTTGTGTGATGGCCTTTTACGTGCTCATTTGTTTTAAAGCGCCCCTCCTTCCTGAACAGGGTATCGAGGGGAGGGGTCTGCTGCATATTTGCGATCAGGCAAAGGTTACAAGACCCTTTGGAACAGATACCGTGTTGAAGTGTCAATTGCGCCGCTTTGAAGGGGAAAAAGTGGTCGTGGAGCGGGTCAACGTCAAGGTGCTGCTTAAGGAGGCACCTCAAGCAGGAGAGGCTCTAGCTCAGCGGAATTGGTGGGTCAAGGGCAAGCTACGGGGAAATGCTTATCGCGGCTACACGTTTAAACCCACCCAGTGGCAAGAGGCGCAAAAGACGGTGAGCTTGGCGCCTCTACGTGCAAAGTGGCGTCTGAAGTTGAGAGACTTTTTTCGCAACTGTTTTAAAGAGAAGCGATTAGCCGATTTTATTTCGGGAATGATTACCGGAGAATTTGTCGATGCCGATCTCTTTTTCTCCTTTACCCGCCTCGGCTTGCAGCACCTCATGGCGATTTCGGGATTTCATTTTTCCTTGGTGGCAGGGCTTGTTGCAAAGATCCTTGGCGCTTGTTTGTCTCCACGCAGAGCTTCTGTAGCTGCTTTAAGTGTTTTGAGCCTCTATTTTATCCTTTTATGGCCAGGAGCCGCTGTTGTCCGGGCCTTTCTCATGGCCTTTGTCCACTATTTTGGGCTGATGTGTGGGCGTAGAGTCGATCCTTTCAATGCTTTAGGGGTCGCTCTTGCGATTTTACTCCTCATCGATCCTTTTGCGATCCTCTCCATGGGATGTCATTATAGCTTTGGGTGCACAGCCGCTCTTTTGCTGTTTTATTCTCCGATAGACCGTTTCTTAGCCCGCTTTCTGGGAAGACATGGGCGAAAAGAGGTGCTCAACATGGGCGTGATGGACCAGCATGGGTTTGCTTTTCTTGCCCTATTGCGCCAAGGGGTTGCGATGATGTTTGCTGTTAATCTTGTCGTCATCCCTCTCACTCTTTTCCACTTCGGCCAGTTTTCTTGGCTCAGTCTTCTTTACAATCTCTTTTTCCCTTCCCTGGTCGCCTTTACGATGAGTGTTGGGATCCCACTTCTTTTGGTGCCTTGGGGAAACGTGTTGTTAGAACGTCTTGTTGCCTGGACACTTGATTTTGCTCGTTATGTGCCGGCAGTTTTAGAAGGGCAGTGGAGGGTAGAACAGATGCCTTTATGGATGATCAGCGGTTACTTCCTCTTGATTCTCCTTGGCTGGACTTTTATGGTGAGGATGAATGAACAAAAACGTCGCGCGCTACTTCCAAACGGGTCTTGAGCAGACGGGTGCCTTTTACGAGGTCATCGCGCTGCACGAGCATCCCGAAATCGACTGGTCAGAGGCAACCTCTTTATGCCCCCTGTTGCCTCGGGGGTGGTACGAGCTGGCTCAATTAGCTCCTGCCATGCGCCTTGAATTTGTCAGAGGCTATTGGGCAAGTGTCTTGCCCTTTAGACCTCACATTAATGCGGGCATAGACACTTTCTTTGCCACTTGCGATGAGATTGGCATTTTTTTGACGAGACGACTCGCTACTGATCCCCTTTTGCCCCATCTTGTATACGAACTTGCGAATGATAAAGGGTTTTTCCAAGGGTTTATTCCCGCTTCTGACGATCAGATCGCCTCATTGGAAAGGTGGATGGGGGAGTTTCGTGTGCCCACAGACTATCTCGCCTTTCTTCGGATCCATAATGGGTTTGCCAAAGTCTCAGACACAGGGCTCATTCCCTGCCAAGATCTCCCGAAAGAGACAAAAATCTTTCGGGATAAGCTGCTGCAAGGCCCGCCGCTCCTTTGGGCCAACGGAGAGGGGGTTCATATCGACCACCTGTTCCCCTTTTATCAATCCTTTGGGATGGAGTTTTATCAGTGTTTTTGTGCTGATTGGTACCCTGAACAAGAGATGGGGACTCTCTATTACTCGGGGGATGCACATACGATTAGCGATTATCGGCATCGCGGAGATGTGATCGACAATTTGGCCTTTCCCACCTTTTTGGACTGGCTGGTTTTTTACCTTGAAACGGTAGTGACCGAATAATAATCCTGTGATAGTCTGCCATGTAACGAACTTTTCACAGGTCGAAACACGATGGCAACGCAAGATAAACTACCAAATTCGTTGAGAGCTGAAGTGAAGGTGGTGAGCCCGATGGGGCTCCATGCGAGACCCGCCGCTTCGCTCGTCCGCTTATTGCAAGGAACCCGTTCTAAGGTGGTGCTGAATTATAAAGATTATTCAGCAAACGGCAGAAGTGTGGTCGAAATTCTTATGTTGGCAGCCAAGAAAGATGCGAAAATAGAGGTGCTCGTCGATGGGGAAGATGCTGCGAATGTCCTTGAGATGATCGTTAGCGCCTTTAAACGGGGGCTTGATGCTCCGTGAAAGGTGAATCAAGAGAGATTCGCCTACGCGGCGCACCTATTTGTGCGGGCATCGCGATCGGAGACCCGTTTGTTTACACTTGTCCTGAAGAGGTCATTCCTGAGCTCCTTATCCCTCTCGAAGAGATTGAGAGGGAGGTGCTCAGGTACCGGCAGGCGATTGAAAAAAGTCGCTCAGAAATCAATTATTTGCGGGGCAAGCTAGAAAACGAGGGGGCGATCGAAGCTGCGGCGATTCTCGATGCCCATCTAGAGATCTTGCGCGATCCGATGTTGACAGAGGCGATCGAGAGAAAAATTCGGTCGACCCAAAAGAACAGCGAATATGTCTTTCAGACCTGTCTCAATGATTATGCTGTCCGTTTTCAAGAGGTGACAGATCCCTATTTTAGGGAGCGTCTGAACGATTTAAATGACATCGCTCGCCGCATCCTTGGGAAGTTGCGCTCGACAGTGCGCTTTTCTTTACTAGAAGCGCCTCACCAGAGCATTGTCTTTGCCCGTGAGCTCGTTCCCTCTGATACGGCGGAAGCAGACGCTGGGCGCATTGGAGCCTTGGTGACCCAGATGGGGGGAGACACATCCCATACAGCCATTGTCGCAAAAGCCAAGGGGATTCCTTACGTCGCTAGAGTCGACTTTCGGGGTGTCGGGAATTTTACTGGCGCGCCTGTGATTGTCGATGGGCGCATCGGAGAGGTGATTCTCAACCCCTCTGAAAGGACCTTGTCGAAGTATCGGGTGTTGCAGCAAGAGCATGAGCAGCATTTGCGCCGCTTTGCTGAGCAGGGGCATTTGCGGCCAGAAACGGTCGATGGCTATCAGGTGCACTTGACCGCCAACATCGAGATGTATCAAGAGGTGGAGCTCATTCAACGGTATGGGGGAAGCGGCATTGGGCTGCTCAGATCAGAATATTTATGCCTCTCTGGAGGGGTGATGCCCAGTGAAGAGGAGCAGTACCGGATCTACCGCCGTATTGTCGAGAGCATGCGCGGCAAGCCCGTTGTGATTCGGACCTTTGATGTCGGGGGAGATAAATTTCGGGAATTGCCCATTGTGGGGGAAGAGGAAAATCCTTTCCTTGGATGCCGAGCCATTCGTTTGATGCTCAAAGAGCACGAGGCTTTTAAAACCCAATTAAAAGCGATCTTACGAGCGAGCTTTCATGGCGATGTGCGCCTATTATTTCCGATGGTTTCAGGCCTTCCTGAGCTTTTGGAAGCCAAAAGCTATCTGGCAGAAGCAGAAGCGGAACTCGTGGAGCGCAAGGAAAAATTTCGAAAAAACATCCCCATCGGGATCATGATCGAGGTCCCTTCGGCGGCAATTACGTGTGATATCCTTGCTAGGGAATGTGATTTCATGTCCATTGGGACCAATGATCTGGTCCAGTACTGCCTTGCCGTCGATAGAGATAATAAAGCGATGAGCTATCTTTACACCCCAGCGCATCCGGCTGTTTTGCGTTTGATCAAGATGATTGTCTCCGAGGGGAATCGGAATGGAATTCCGGTCTCTTTATGTGGAGAGGTGGCAGCAGATCCCCGTTTTACAGCGCTTTTACTTGGTTTGGGAGTGCACGAGCTCTCTGTCATCGCTCGCTATCTTCCGATTGTGAAGAGCGCTATTCGCAATACGAACATTGTTCAAGCGACTCACTTAGCTGAGCGTGTGTTAGGGATGTCGACAGCGATGGATGTTTTGGACGCTCTTATCGCGCACCATCAAGAGACGGTGCAAGGGCAAATGATCCCAAACTCAGGGTTGTTACCCTGAGCTTGAGGAGGCTGTATTACTCGCCCCGTTTTTCCAAGAAAAGATACCAGGAAGCCATACGGTTGTTCGTAAAACACCACTTTCCGCCCTTCAGCAAGGTCTTAACTTCACTGAAAGCGTTAGGATCGTCGTTGTCTTTGAGTTGATCAAATTCAGTGGAATATTTATCTAGGGCAATTTTAGCAGCCTTCATATCAGTCTCACACTTGTTTTCTTTACCCTTCTCTTCATTTCGTCGAAGCAATTCATATTTTAATTGGTAGTTATTAGAAATTTCTTTCCAATCGCCTACTGTGATTCCTTCGATTCTCTCCTTTACATCTTTGAAGACAATCTTTTGTGGATTTAAATGGTGGATAATTTTTGGAATTTGAGTAGTGTCATCATAGTAGCATTTAAAGATAAGCTTTTCAATCCCTGTGATTGATAATTTTTGCACCTCATCAATATTAGTATTTTTTAGGACTAAAAATGGAATAATCAAAGATTTATCTTTTGCATCAGATGGAATCGCTTGCATTTCTGTTAAAGAGAATTTTCCTTGAATGGTGATTTTTGCCCCTTTGGGAGCAAGTTTTAGCACATTAGCCAAGAGGGGATGCTCTTTTGCTGCGAGCGTGATCTCAACAGTTGCGCCTTCTTTATATATAATTTCTTTTATTTCTGGCTTTTGATTCGCAGCAAGCTCTTTTACGAGGGCGCTAAGATCTACATCTTCTTTTAAGTTGGAGAGGTCGAGCTTCTCAGGGGTTTTGGTGAGTTGTGCAAGCGCTTCGTCTTTAGAGAGAGGTATTGGAGGGGTCTTTTTGGCAGCAACTCCTAGGCGAATCGCGTCAAGTAGGGAGACCGTTGCACAAGTGGCTCCCCCAGCAATCGCTCCTTTCACTCCGTAAAGAGGTAGTTTTTTTGAGAAGCCAAGGTAAGCAAACGTCGCTGCTCCTGCGAGGCCAAGAAAAGTGATCCCTGCGGTGGGTTTGCTCATGGTGGAAGCAGGTCCAGGCTGATTATAAACTTTTTTCATTTCTTCCATAAAAACTGCCTTTTTGCTTTTTGAACATTAGTTTATAAATGAAATTATAAGGAATTATTGATTTATTTTGAATAGATATATTTTTTTAATCTCATCGTGATATAGATGTAAGAGAAGTATAAAATTTTAAGTTAACATCATGAATTGGCTATATTTGGTGTCAATTTTAGCCATTTTATGGCTGCTTTTGCCCCCAATTACAGCTATTTTTTTGTAAATCGTTGATATTTAGCGTTCTTTGAACTTAGAGCGGATGAGCAGCGACCAGATGGCAGTGGAATTTTTCTCGAGATGCGTGAATACAATTCCTTCTTCGAGCGTTCTTTCTATCACTACGTCACCGCACCGTTTTTTGTCAGAAAAATCCATGTTTCTGGTGGCTTTTTTTTGAAGTCAAACTAAAATAATTTATTTTCGCTCGTATCGTGGCACGATGAGAGCCGAAGGCCCCAAGCTTTGGCAAAGTGGTCGCCCCATAAAAACTTCCCGCTAAAATGGTTTGGCGGCCATTTTGTCAAAAGTCCATTCATTCATGAGCTTCCATAACCGCTCAATCGGATTCAAATTAGGGCTGTAGGGAGGCAAGAAATGCATGTCAATTTTTGAGTGCGTGATATAGGATATGACATTTTTATTTTTAAAATATCTGCGTTATCGCAAAAAACATGCACTTTTCTTGCGTTCGGATAAGCCGATTCGAGCATCTTTAAGAAGGAGATCGTTGCATCAAAGTTAAGAGTGGAATCCTCTTGAAACACCACTCTCCTAGAAGAGATATCAATGGCTCCAGTTAAATTTAGGCGCTGTCGACCCGTATTTGTTTGGATTTCTTTCCGCTCCCCCTTGCGGGTCCAGCCGTAAGCTGGCTTGGTATTGTGCGTGGGGTGAACTCCATCAATAAAACAAGCTGCCTCATCTTCAGGAAGAGTGTCTTTCAAAGCTTTATATTCGAGGTAATTGCAAAACTAGAGAAAAAGACAATTTTTCGGGGGTTGATCATATCAACCTCTGCTCAACACCCGAAAAATCGCCTTTTTCCTAGTTCTGTAATTTCAGGAACAACC
>JAFEGQ010000201.1 GCA_018239785.1 Verrucomicrobiota bacterium | reverse complement strand
CCCCAAAACATCCCTCCTCCTACAGAAAATAACACCCAAGTACAGCAAGCCCTGCAGGATCTCAAAAATATAGTCTTACCTAATAACCCTCCCCAAGAGATCCCAGAAGCAGCAACCGGAAAAGGCCTATTTTCACAGCCCCCCCGCCCAGGAACAGTACGCAGCTTCCTCAATTCGATTAACGATCGTCTCGACAAAGTGCACCCAGCTGCGAAATATGTGGTATGGAGCGTCCTAGGCGTTGCGACAGCTGCAGGGCTTGTGTGCGCTATCATCTACGCAGGAGGATGGCAAGATGCTGTCAAACAAGGACTTAAAGAATTTTTTGACTGGGACAAGGCGTGGTCTCCGATTTTCAACGCGGTGAAAGTAGGGGCTGTAACGCTCATCACTGTCGGGGTCATCTCTTCGCCAGAGACCTATCGTCCAGGAGAACTCCGTGAGTTGGGCAAGCTGGCGGCTGTCGGATTTGGCGTCTTTGCAGCCTACGCAACAGGGATTGGCCTTGCCTTTGCCTTGCGCTACTAGTTATTCTGCTCTTCTATGGACTCTTTTCAATTGGGAAAGGCGATCGTCGAACGGCTCGTCAACGCAGGCCATACTGCCTACTTTGCCGGCGGATTTGTCCGAGATTACCTCTTAAGACTCCCTTCGAGCGACATCGATATCGCAACGAGTGCCTCGCCTCAAGAGGTGATGCAGCTGTTCGAAAAAACTGTCCCTGTTGGCTTGGCATTTGGCTCTGTTTTAGTCGTCGAGCAGGGGCGTTCCTTTGAAGTCACCACCTTTCGCTTCGATGGGCCCTATCTCGATGGACGCCACCCCTCTTATGTCCGTCCATCGGATGCCAGAGCAGATGCTCAAAGGCGCAGCTTCACGATCAATGGGATGTTCTACGATCCGATCAAGGAAGAGGTGCTCGATTACGTCGAAGGCAAAAAGGACCTCCAAGCGGGGATCATTCGAACGATTGGAGAGGCAAAACATCGGTTCGAAGAAGATAAGCTGAGAATGATCCGAGCTGTCCGTTTTGCTGTCCGCTTAGGCTTTACCATTGAAGCCAACACCGCCGCTGCGATCAAATCGACCGCAGCTGAACTGCGCGTGGTTTCAGTCGAACGAATTTGGCAGGAACTGGCCAAAGCTCACGACTCCCCCAGATTTCCAGATTTCCTCCTCCAATTGCACCAATTTGGCCTGCTTGAGCAGATCATGCCCCCCATCGAAAGTGTGGAGCCCCTCTACCGTTATCCTCAGGAAGCGCCCACTATCGCCTTTCTCGTGGCTTTAAGACCCCACGCAAGTTTGGCAAGCCAACTCACCCTTTGCGATGGGCTCAAGGTCGCCAAAAAAGAGCGGCAATGGGCCGAACGCTTCTACGAGCTCAAATCGCTGATCAACCAGGGCTCTTTAGTGGCTTGGGCCCATTTTTATGCTTTGGAAGAGGCGAATTTGCTCCTCAAATGCGCCTCCGCCCACGGATGGCTCTCTTTCGAAGAACACCAAGTCAAGCAGCAAAAGCTACACCCCCATATCGAACGCCTCCGCACCAAAAAGCCGTTGGTGAACGCTAAAATGCTCATAGAGGCTGGAGTATCCCCAGGCGTCACCCTTGGAAAACTCCTGGAAAAAGCCGAAAAGATCGCGATCGAAGAGAATCTGAACGATCCTCAAGTGGTCCTCGCTCGAGTGATTAAAGGATCCGAATGATCAAAGCGGTGATGTCGTCAAAAGGGGGCGCTGCCCCTCGGTAGGTATCGAGAGCCGCTAAAAGCTGGTCCCCCACCTTCCCCGAACTTTGCTCCCCTTGGCCTTGCAAAAACGCTATTAAACGCTTCTCTCCAAAGAGCTCATTGCGAACGTTATGAGACTCTGTCACGCCGTCAGTATAGAAACAAATGAGATCCCCTTTCTGAAGTTGCACCGTCTTGACCTTAAACTGAGCCGTGGGATCCACCCCCATGGCAATCCCTTCCGTCTGCAAGAGCTCTATTTCCCCTGAGGAGCGCCTTAAAATGGCAGGAGTGTGGCCACAAGAGGTGTAGGTGAGTCGCTTGGCTTGAGGCTCAAAACGGGCCGAAAAAAGGGTGACAAACATCCCTGTCTCTTCACTGTCCTTACAGAACAAATGATTAGTTTCAGTCACAATGCGCCCCAGATCGTCGTAAGCGGCGCAACTGCTCCGAATCATGCTGCGTAAACCCAAAGAATAGAGGCAAGCAGAGATCCCTTTTCCCGCTGCATCGGCGACAGTCAAAAAGATCTGCTCCCCTTCCTCTGTCTCTTTGACAAAAACGTCGTAAAAATCGCCCCCTACCTCCTTCGCAGGGGAATATCTAGCGGCAATTTCAGCACCAGGGTAGCTGGGGCCAATCTTGGGTAAAATAGCCAGTTGGATCTCGTAACCAATGTTGAGCTCTTGCTTGAGCGTCTCTTTTTGGACCCGTTCAGCCTCTGCCTCTGCCATCTGGTCGCAAAGAGAGTCGACCGAATGGTTAAAAATGATCCCCAAATCATTGATCTCAAAGCCCATTTTGTGGGGTTCAAACCGCGCTGTGAGATCCCCTTGACTTACACGATCCATCACTAGACCGAGATGGATCCAAGGAAGAGACATCTGCTTAGTGATCCAAAGAGCCAGAGCTCCTCCTATCAGAAAAATAATTAAAAACAGAGCGAGCACGTGAAAAAGGCGGGAGGACTCTTGCCCAAACACCTCCTCTTCAGAAGCATCTAGCAACACCCGCAAATGGGTCTGAGGGAGCTGCAACTCTACAGCCAAGTTCGTCGCCCCTCCCACCTTCATCGTCGATGCCCCTTTAGTTCCTGGAAGAGGGACCAATTCAATCACATCTTGACTCTCTGTCTTCGACACATAAGGAGCGATATCAGGCGCATAGATGAAGTTCAAAAGGAGATCGGGATTGCCACTTGCAATCACTACGCCATCATCAATCAAGGAAACATTGACCGTGTAGTCGGTAGATTCACTGCGCACCATCTCATCTACTACTGTGTTGGCCAACGTGGTGATGAGAAACATCCCAATGGGCTCGCCTGTTTTGGGATCGTAAATCCGCTTTACAACATAAAGATAACGATTCAGAGTTTCTGGGCCGAGAGCAATAAAGGAGGCCTGTCCGTGGACTGCTGCGGTTTCAATATAATGCATCCCACTTAAATTTTTACCAATCAATCTAGGATCGGTCGCCGCTGTGGCGATCCACTGCCCATCGACTTGGGCGACATAAAACGCGAGGTTAAAGTGACCTCCTCGGACGGCACTTTGTAAAAAATCTGTTAAAATTGGCTTGGGTTCAGCTGTTTGGCTTAAAGCATCGGTCCCTTTTGTGAGCTCATAAATGATATTGAGGGTATTGATCGAATAATTATAAGCTTCTCGAAAGAGAGAGGCGCGGCTGTGCCCTAATTCGACCAAGCGGATGACAGTTTCGCGCAAACGCCTCTCGTAATTGCTATGGATCACAATGAGAAAATAGATGAGCATTGGCAATGCGAAAATGACCAAACTGATCATTAAAACCCGCACAGACAAAGAACGGCGATAAAACTTGCCCATAAAACTTATTAGAAGCCTGACCCACCCTCACGTCAAGCACCTTGTGAAACTTAAAGGGGATAAGAGCTATCGCCAAGAGCAAGGGCGCCTGATCATTAGCCCGGGAAAAGTGATTAAACAACTCTCTAGAGAGACAAAGATATTTAGTCTTTTAGCCTCTCAACCTGAACACTTGGAGGGGGTCCAGGCCGAGACAAAAATTCTTACAACCGATGACATCCTTCGAAAAATCACAGGTCTTGCCTCTCCTTGTGACATGGTCGCAGAGGTGCCCCTTCCTCCGTTTCGATCCTTAGACAGCTCCGATCACCTCTTAGTGCTCGACCGCCTCACTGACCCTGGCAACATGGGCAATTTGATGCGAACGGCGCTTGCCCTGGGGTGGGATGGGGTCTTTGTGGTCGAAGGATCGGTGGACCCCTTTAACGACAAGGTGGTGCGCGCGGCAAAAGGGGCTCACTTTTCCCTCCCCTTGGCGATGGGCTCTCCTCAAGAGGCGCTCGAGCTCTTTCAACGGGCTAAATTGACCCCTTTAGTCGCCGACCTAGCAGGAGCTCCTGTGGAGACTCTTTCTATCAAAGGGAAAATCGCTCTTATTTTAAGCAATGAATCAGAAGGGCCGACCCCTCTATTTGCAAAAGCAGCTGAAGCAGTGACCATTGCGATGACAGGGGCGATCGAGTCTTTAAATGTGGCAAGTGCTGGAGCGATTCTCCTGTTTTGCTTGAGGCCTTTAAACACATGTTGAATGAAGAGTTGGTTTTTCGTGCCCGCGCCCGTGCCCTTGCCCCTGCCCGACTATCTTCACAAATCGAGCAGGGGCAAGGGCACGGGCGCGGGCACGACTACCTCAATTCTTGAAATTAATTGGGTATGCATGTCTGACAAACACATTGATATGGAGGAGCTCCTCCACCCTGAGCGGCTAAAAGATTCGCGCGTAGAACGGAAGCGGAAGGCCAAAGGCGATCGCTCAAAATATAAAAAAAGCAACATCAAACCACAGACCTATCAAGCTCCTAAAGAGGGGCAGCTCCGAGGCAGAGTCCTCTCAATTTCGGGGTTGCAGAGTGAAGTCGATGTGGATGGGGTCTCCTACGCTTGTGTCCTGCGCGGCGCCCTTAAACAGGAGAAGCGGCGCCTGAAAAACCTGATCGCTGTAGGCGATTTTGTCCTAATTGAGCCTACAGGCCTTCAAGAAGGAGCGGTTGTCTCTGTAGAAGAGCGCACCTCGATTCTTTGTAGAGCAGAGACGCAAGATCAAAAGCGGCAACATCTCCTTGCTGCAAATGTCGATCAAGTGTTGATCACCGTCTCTTGCATCACCCCGCCACTGCGCCCCAGCTTGATCGATCGCTACATCATTGCCACGCGCAAGGGGAAGATGCGTCCTGTCGTTTTACTCAATAAAGTGGACCTCCTCGCCCAAAATGAGCTGGAGAAAAAACTTGTAGAAGAGGTGATTGTCCTCTATCGAGAGCTTGGAATTCCCGTGATCCCCTTAAGTGTGACTTCGGGAGACGGTATTGATCAGTTGAAAGAGCAAATGAAGGGCTGTTTGTCCGTCTTTTCTGGGCAGTCGGGGGTGGGGAAGTCCTCTCTCATCAACGCCACTTGTGGCCTCAACTTGTTGGTGGGCGAGATGGTCGCTGCAACGAAAAAAGGCTCCCACACAACGACAAGGGCCCATCTCATTCGGTTGCCTCAAGGGGGATTTTGTATCGACACTCCAGGCATTAAGAGCTTTGGTCTTTGGCAGCTAGAGCCCGCCGAATTGAAAAGCCACTTTTCCGAAATCGACGAGGTAGGGCAAAGATGCAAATTTCAAAGTTGCACCCATACTCATGAGCCTAAGTGTGCTGTCAAAGAAGCTGTGGAGGAGGGGAAAATCCACCCCTTGCGCTATGTCTCCTATTGCGCTCTACTAGAAGAACTAAAAGATCAACATTTGAGGAGATAATCGTGGCCAAAATCGCATCAATCTACGCCTTGGAAATTCTCGACTCTCGTGGCAATCCCACTTTATCTGTCACGCTGACGACCGACAAGGGAGTCGTGGCAAAGGCCTCTGTCCCTTCAGGAGCTTCTACAGGGGCCCACGAGGCGTGCGAACTGCGCGATGGAGATCAAAAGCGTTATGGGGGCAAGGGGGTCACCAAAGCGGTCCAGAATGTGAACCAAAAATTGGCAAAAATTCTCATTGGGCACGATGTGACCGACCAAGAGGGGATCGATGTGCTGATGTGCCAAGCCGAAGGGACGGCCAACAAGTCGAACTGGGGAGCCAACGCCATTTTAGGGGTCTCTCTAGCTGCCGCGCGCGCTGCTGCCATAACGACAGCTCTTCCCCTGTATCGCTACATTGGCGGCTGCAATGCGCATCTCCTCCCTTGTCCCATGATGAATGTGATCAATGGGGGGGTGCATGCTGATAACTCCCTCGAATTTCAAGAATTCATGATCCGCCCCATTGGATCATTCACTTTCTCTGAAGCGCTCCGCTGTGGATCGGAGATCTTTCATGTGTTGAAAAAGATCCTCAAAGATAAAGGGCATAGCACCTCTGTAGGAGATGAGGGGGGATTTGCCCCCAATCTCGCCTCTGCCGAAGAGGCTCTTGAACTGATTGTACTGGCCATCGAAAAAGCGGGCTATCGCCCAGGGGAGCAGGTCACTTTGGCTCTCGATTGTGCGGCATCGGCTTTTTACAAAGACGGGCGCTATTTAGACCGAACCGTCGATGAGCAGATCGACTATCTAGAGAGCCTTTGTGACAAGTACCCGATCGATTCGATTGAAGATGCGCTGGCAGAAGAGGATTGGGAGGGGTGGAAGTTGCTCAGTAACAAGCTTAGCAACCGGATTCAACTCGTAGGAGATGATCTGTTCGTCACGAATCCCAAATTTTTGCAGCGGGGTTTGCGCGAGGGCATTGCCAATTCTATCCTGATTAAGCTCAATCAGATCGGCACCCTCACGGAGACGTTGCAGACCATCGCTTTAGCCACCAGCCACCGCTACACCTCGGTCATCAGCCATCGCTCAGGAGAAACCGAAGATACCTTCATTGCAGATTTAGCTGTAGCAACGGGGGTGGGACAGATCAAGACAGGCTCTCTCTCTCGCACCGATCGGATCGCTAAGTACAATCGGCTCATTGAGATTGAACAGGAGTTAGGGCCTAGAGCGGTCTATCGCGACAGCAATTTCTGCCGCGGTCATTATCAGTAAGGGGAGATGTTTTTTAAGTCGTATGTCTTCCTCTCTGTGATCTCTGTGGTAAAAATAAAGGTCCAATTCACCAACATGGGTAACACTTTATCAAGAATGTTATATCTTCTTTTCCCAAGATAATTGGGGAGGTAGGTGTGACATGGGAGTGTTATAAAGTGGAAGAACAAAGACGACGACTTGTCCAAGAATTAATTAGATCTCTTTCGAAATTCGCTGATATCAGTTGTTACAAAAGAAAGTCCGCCTGGTAGGGGTTTCGGGCAGGGCTTCCGCATGAAGAATTCACTTCATACTAACTAACTCTAACAGATATTTTCTATTCAGACTTGCCTTCATCCGACGTTTTTTCAAACTATGTTTATTCTGAGGGCCAGTACGCAGCATGTTGAGAGTTGCACGCCTTAGTACTGAGAGGTTC
>JAFEGQ010000200.1 GCA_018239785.1 Verrucomicrobiota bacterium | reverse complement strand
TCCGCTCCTCTTCTTCTTGGAGAAAATAGACGCGTAAACCCAACCATTCGAGTTGCAAGATCAACTGTTCAATTTCTTCAGCACAAGCTCGCGGATTTAAAATGAGGATCATGTTCGTCCTTTATAGCTCTCTTGCGAAAAAATTGACAAGGAGAGTGAGCCCTTTTTCTGTCAAAAGCGATTCAGGGCGAAAGAGAAGGCCAAGACGTTTCTCATGCCGATGCTCTACAGCTAATGCCGCTCCTTCACGACTTTTCCCAATGCATTGATACTCTGCAGAGATCTCCGTGGGAAAGGGAAGTAGATCAGATCCCACATGCATGGGACTCTTTAACCCTGCAAATAATCCACTCTCTTGATGCTCCAAGAGCATCTCTTGAGGACAAAGAGGGCCCAAATGATTCCCCAAAAGAGCGTGCATCCCCCATCCAATGGCTAAAAGAGGGCAGTTGACTGCAGGAAGGGGCGCGCGTTGCGTAGGGTGAAAAACGAGAGCAGAGGGGGTATAGCCTTTGCTATCTTTGGCTATCACAATTTCTCTACTCCCCGAGGCGATCGCCAAGAGTTGATAAAGGTTGTCGTTGCACTGTCCGATCACAAGGAGCATACGCTTTGTAGACTAACAGGCGGTCGGCTAGAACCAAAGCAACATTTGCTTCCACGATCGGCAAAGCGCGCAAAGCCACACAAGGATCATGGCGCGAACCTTGTGGCAGCTCCAAAAGCGTGGGCTTTCCCTCGATATCAAGCGTCCACTGCGGCTTAGCAATGCTCGACGTGGGTTTGAAGGCGACTCGCATCACAAGAGGTTGACCCGTTGAAATGCCTCCAAGAACCCCTCCCGCGCAATTGGCATCGGTCCCAAAAGAGTCGTTATGTTCACTACCAAGCATCCTTGCTGCTGCAAACCCACTCCCGATCTCAAATCCCTTGGTCGCTGGAAGGGAGAGGAGCGCGTGGGCCAACTCCGCGTCTAACTTCTCATAGATGGGATCGCCAAGACCTGGCGGCACTCCTGTAGCGACCACCTCAACGATAGCGCCTACAGAATCCCCTTGTGCAAGGGCGTCGCGGATCACCTCTTCTAAATGCGCAGCATCTTTGCCCCCCACCTCAACAAGGCGAGCAGAGACTGCCATCCCCTCTTGTCCAATGTACTTTTTGGCAACAGCTCCTGCCGCAACACGAGCGACAGTCTCACGAGCAGAGGCTCTCCCTCCTCCTCGCCAGTCGATATGGCCATATTTCGCTAAATAGGTGGAATTGGCATGTCCGGGACGCAATAAATCTTTAATGGGCTCATACTTAGAGGAATCGACATCGCAGTTGCGGATCAAAAGACAGATAGGAGCACCTGTCGTTTTCTCTTCAAAAACCCCCGAGAGGATCTCAACACAATCGGGCTCTTTGCGAGGCGATGTGAGGGGTTGCCCTGGACGGCGTCGGACGAGCTCTTTGTCAATTTCGGCGCATGTCAAAGGCAACTGAGCTGGACACCCATCGATCACAACCCCAATAGCCGGCCCGTGAGACTCCCCAAAGGTGGTGTAGCGAAAAAGGCGCCCTAGGGAATTGCTCATGCTTGCCTCAATTTCTCTGCTATTTGTTCCACAATTTGATCGGGATTGAGCGCGTCAATGGGAATGCAATGATCGGCGATCTGCCGCATCTGCTCTTCTCTTTCCCTACAAAGTCTGATAAAGCTTCCCTTAGGATCGGTGGGATCCACATAAGCAGGTTCTCCCTTGCGGCGGTTCCACAGCAGTTCCCCCTCAGCTAAGAGTAAGATTCTCTTTCCAATCATCCCTTCCGTTTTAGTCCCTCCTCCCACGGCGATAACGACCCCTGCTAGCTTCCTCAAAACGGTAAGGATTTGTGTTTCAAGAAGGCGAAAGGAGTGATCCCCTTGCATGCGATAAATTTGGCGAGGAGAGAGTCCACTTGCAGCTTCCATCAGCTGATCGGTATCAAAAAAAGGGCGGTTAAGACGCTCTGCTAGCCGACTGCCAACTGTCGTTTTGCCACTGCCTGGCAGCCCAAAGAGAACTAGATTATCCTTCAAATTGCCCCCCTACAAAGCGAAAATCGCGCATAAAGTGTCTGCCTATGGACTAAACATTCTGTTAAGGCACCTAAGTTTACTAGCACTTGCGGTCAAGGTCATTTTTAAGGGGTGGCGATGGCTGCTTAAGATCACCACCTTTAAGGCTTATCAAAACTTCTTTTGCCATTTCTGTAATTCTTGTCCACTCTGGCGAATCTATAGAGTCTGGTTCCCAGTAATTTTCATGATGAAAAGCTTCAAATGCCTTTCTAAATTTTTTTAACACAATGTATTGGTTTTCTGTAATTCCGAAATCTCGATATTTTTTTAATATAGGATCGCCATCATCAAAGAAATGACAGACTGTTTCTGTAAAGTCGTCACATTCAGGCCCTTCACCTCGGATCCAGATTCTTTTCTGGTATTCCTCATCGGCAATGCCTTCTATAATTTCGATAAAATTTTTCATGATTTTCTTTCTATTTACATTCATCAAACACGATTATCCATTATTCTCTATAAATGAACTCTTCAACGGGAATATGCGCCTCAACCTCCCGACGTGAAATTAATTTTCCATGTTTATCGAAAGCCTTTCCATCTTTCATCTGAACAATATAAGGTTTTTGCTGGCTAGGATTTGGACTGTGCGGCTTTCCGGGCATAACTCTCACATAAATTCCTTCGTTTTTAGGATGGACATATTTCATCCCTGCTCCATCGTTTGACAATTTAACCCTAAAGTTCTCTGGACCCCCTTGCGGCCTAGGAAATGTTTTCATTCCGGTCTTGTGGATAAGCTCTCTAACTTCGAGCTCTGGCATATACCTGCCATGGTAAGGCTCTAAAAACTTCTCGGATCTTTTAATTTTTTGAAAAGATGCGTATGCCTGTGGGTTAGTCACAGCTCTTTCAAACGCACTGCCAACAGTCTTTTCCAGCTGTCCATTGTTTTTAAGATGGGCAATTTCACGACGAGTGTAACCCAATTCCTTTGCAATTGCAGCAGCTTTGCGCCCGTCTTTCAGGACCTCTTGGGCAATTCCAATGCTACCAGGGCTAAAAAACAGCGGAGGGGGCATCATGCCGTAACTAGTGCGCTTGTTTGCCTCTCTCCTCGCTGCCTTTGCCTCTGGAGTATAATCGCCCGCTAAGTCTGTCGAGTAAGTTTCATCAAGGTTCTCATGAACCCATCTCTCGCATGTTTGGAAATCCTCGCTAGGATTCCCCTGAAGAGCTGGGATTTCAGCAAGTCCAGGAAAAAAATGTTGCACAACCTTATTAACGGCGGTCGCTGCATCAAATACAAAGGCATTATAGTCAAAAACCTCACTAACAAACTCGTGACAAAGCTTTGAGACGCCGTATTTTGCTTTTTCTTTCCAAGACCTCTCTGGGATTGCCGCAATCCCTTCTTCAGCCATGACCGTTTTAAAAGCCAAAATTTTGTCGTCTATACTTCCCTCGATCCCGAGAAAATCTGGAACAGCAACGGGAGGAAGATCCACTATTGCAGCCTCCAAGGGAGCAGTAGTACTGAGTGGAGGCACTTCAGGGTGAGCTACAGCTGTAGGAGCCGATTGAGCCTCTTCTTTAGCAATTGCATTAATTAAGCAAATTCCAACAGTGACCGCTAAAGCAACAGCGACCCCGATAATTAGAACTTTTTTATGCTTTCTTACAAAATGCCTGACTTTACTCCACCCTCTACCCACCCAACTCCTGCAAAAAAGCACTTCACCTTCCCCATAAAACAATGCAGGAACAATGGCGTATTCGTTGCTATCGGGAAACGCCCAGCAGTTTTCGTAAAGGCTGTCCTCCAATAAGCTCTTGATGTCATTTTCCAACTCCAGGTTTTCCGTTGTCTCTCCTGGAAGCATCCCCTGTCTTGCTAAAGTTGCGACCATTAAGGCGACCTGACGCGGATCCCCTGTTTTACTCATTGGCAATGTCCCCACCTCAATGTGGTCGAGGAACTGGAGAAGCTGATCGTAGCTAGGTAAAGTATTGAGCGTGAAATCTCCCTCACGAGAGAGAACTTCAACATTCTTCGCCCCATAACCAGGTTGTGCATACAGAGAGGTCGTGGGAACGGCCAACAAAAGAAGAAGATGGATGCAAGAAGAAAGGAATCGCATGCTTGCTATATCCTCAGAGGGTTTTTGAGTGCTGAGGATTCATTTTTTTTAATTTTTAATCAATAAAAGATCGGCATGCCCAGAAAAATTGGCCCCCTACAGCGCGAAAATCGCGCACAAAGTTAGGATAGCTTTTCTTGGTCGTTTCCCACCCCTGAATAGTGCTTGCCCCTTGAGCAGCAAGAGCAGCGACTGCGAGCGTTAGCGCTATGCGGTGATCGTTATGGGCTTGTAAACAAGCCCCTTGCAACGGAGCTGGCCTGACAATCAATCCATCCTCAAGCTCTTCAAGACTGCCTCCCATCTTGCGCAATTCTTGAGCAATTTTTGCGATCCGATCGCACTCTTTACGGCGGGCAATGGCCCCTCCTCGGATCAGGGTCTTGCCTTGAGCAAAGCACCCTAACAGAGCCACCAAGGTGATCATATCAATCATCGGGTTGACATCGACCTCAAGGCCTAAGAGATCGCCCCCTGGAAGCACCTCAACTCCTGTCTCCGTCCAATGGATCTTGGCCCCCATCGCCCTTAAAACGTCGACGAGTTGTTTATCCCCTTGGACATCGTGGGGGTCTAACCCATTGATACGCAGAGAGGAGTGGGTGAGAACGGCGGCGACAATGGGATAAGCGGCCGAACTCCAATCGCCAGGCACCAGGTAATTAAAAGAAGCGTGAGGACCTAAACCGCGGATCCAATAGTGGCGATAATTGCGGTGCTCCACTTCTCTTCCGAGCCGCTTTAACCAGTCTAAGGTCACATTGATCCAGGGAGTTTCTCCTGGATCATGGACCTCTAATTCTGTCCCCCCTTCTAAAAGAGCTGTCGCAAATAGGAGAGCGCTCACCGGTTGAGAATCTCGTCCACAAAGAGAGGCTCTTCCCCCTTTCAGCCTCCCTTGGATGATCAAGGGAGCTTGTCCATTGCCTCTTGTTGAACAGGCAAAGGCACCAAGTTGTCTTAACCCACTTAAAAGGGGCTCGGCGGGGCGTTGATGGCGCAAAGAGTGGTCCCCTGTGAGGACCGTATACCCCTCTGCTAACGCTGCAATCGCCCCTCCAAAGCGGAGCACTTGGCCCGAATTACCGCTGTCGACGACATCTGCAGGGGTTTGTGGAGCTCCAGCAACCCCTTCAATCACATCGCCCTCGAAAGAAGCGCCAAATTGACGGCACAAAGCGATCATTTTCTCTGTATCGGGAGAGGGGAGAATGCCCTCGACTTTTGAGCGTCCTCTTGCAAGAGAAGCGAGTAAAATGGCCCGCATCGTATGGGATTTTGAGGGGGGAACAACCAAAGAGCCTGAGAGTTGAGAGGGGTAGATTTTCAACATGTAGGAAACCAAATCCGCTGCTGTAGATAAGCTTGAGCCAACCACATCTCTTTGCCAGAAACCACACGACACCCTTTTTCTTGCGTAACCTTAGCGAATAAGGTCTCTTTTAGCATCACTTCAAGAATAACAGCTTGCGGATCGATGGCCTCTTGAGGAATGAGAAGTTGGTCGGTGACGCATGTCGCTTGGATCAATACATCATAGTGAGAGGGAAGGTGCTCAAGCCCCAAAACCTCAGAGGCCGGATCGGGTGTGCGATTGAGGTGAGTCACTTTTGCGCCTCGCAACTTAGCTTCGTGAGCAAGGGCAAGCCCGACACCTCCTGCTCCTAAAACCACCACCCGTTTTCCCCGCACCAACCGATAGCGCTCAATCGCATCCAATCCCCCTGGTCCATCGGTATTGTAGCCGACGAAATTCCGATCAATCGTATTGACAGCCCCACAAGCAAGGGCATAGGGAGAAAGATCCTTTAAATAAGGAATAACTTTCCGCTTAAACGGCATGGTGACACTTAAACCCCCAAAGGGAAAGCGTTTGATCGTCGTGAAAAATCCTGCTAAGTCCCCCTCATCCAGCCGCAAAGGGAGATACACGGCATCGATCTCTTTCACGGCAAATTGCTGATTGTGAAAGAGCATACCGGGGCTTTGAGAGACAGAGGTCCCGATCAGTCCGAGAATTTTCGTCTGCTTAGAGAGGCTCTTGAAGCGATAAACATCGAGAAGTTGATCGATTGTAGGTTGTCCTGGAGCACTTTCTAAGCCTTGAGCAATAGCTGCATAAGTCCAGGGGGAGCCATAAGCAGGGCCAAGAACGCGCGATAAGAGGCCATCTTCCCCCATGCACACTCCAATTTGCCGAGACTTTTCGATGTGTTCAAGCATCTTGAGAGCGTCCAAAGAGGAAAAGGCGGTCGTTGCGAGCTTATCTGTCTTTGCCGTCAAGGGGATGGGAGTTTTAAAGTGGCTCGAGGTGATGACTTTCGTAGCAGGATGGCAAAGCTTCGCTAAATGGGAATTTTCCCCGATATCACAATAAGCGGGCTCGAGAGCAAAAAGCTCTGGCAAAGGGGGTGGCTGGGCAAAAAGGAGCTTTTCCTTCGGCAAAGAGCGAAGAAATTCCAAATTCACCGTCCCAATCAGGTCAAAGCGAAACTCAAAAAGATCGGCCCTTTGAGCTTGCGCTACTTGGCTGAAAATATCGGGACCAATGATCACCGCACAAAGCATTATCAACTATTAAATTCGTGTTTGATCAAGACCTGTTTCCCCTCAAAAGCAAAGGCAAGAGACAAGATGCGCTTTACTCCCCGCTCTTGAAGCTCTAGAGCGTATCGCTTCTCTTTAATTTGCCTTAAGGCAGAGTCAAGAGCCGTTTGCAAATCGATATTTTCAAAGCGACCGACTTTCTTAAACTCCATAATGATTCCTAAATCTTGAGAATTTTTAGGAAATAACATCACATCATACCTGCCAAGCCCGCTCTCCCGATTGGACTTCACTTCATAGCTGTCCTTAAGCCCCACCAACATCCCTAATACAAAGGCGTGGTAAATTTTTTCCGAAGCTTCAGCTGGCACATCGAAGACGCTTACAGAAGAGAACATGAACTCCTTAAAGAGCTGTGAGAACGTGTCGATATCGCCTTGAGTAAGACTTTTCAGAAGAAGATGGTAGTGGCGCTCATGGATGGTCGTTGTAAACCACTCTACAATCATTGTTCGGTAAAGCTCTCCGACTTCAATATTAGGAATTTTTAACGATGCAGGAGAGCCATAAGATGGGATAGCGTCGAGCGTTAAATAGCCGGTATAGAGGAGTAGAGACCAAATAGAGTTGGGAGTTTGTCCAAGCTGAGGAAACACTAAACCATCGTCGATATTCTTTTTAAGAGTCCCCTCTCTGAGCAGCTCTTCGAGGTCTGCCTTCAGGTCATCAGTCCCTTGGATGATCAACTGCTTGACCAAAGCATTATCACTCGTATTCACCCCGTAAGGGGCTAAACTCCCCTGGTGAGCGATGCAATTAAGCACCGACCAAGGGTTGTAAATGCCCGTACAAGACCCTACGCGATAGCCATCATACCATTTTTTGAACTCGGGCAGTTTTTCCACAAGCCCATGGAAGCTAAGGAGCTCTGCAACCTCCGCTTCAAGCAGGCCAAACTTATCTCGAAATGTTTCATTCAATAGAGTAAATGTGCGGACATGGTTTAAGCCAGAAAAAATGCTCTGCTTGGCAATGCGCAAAATGCCCGTCAAAACCGCTTGCTTGAGATATGGGTTATCTTTCAAACAATCCGATAGCAAACTACGTAAAAACTCCATCAAAGAGTCGTAATAACCCTTTGTATACGCTTCATGTACAGGAGCGTCATACTCATCTATTAACAAAATCACTGGCTGTTGATGATAGCGATGCATCCACTCAATAAGAAGGCGCAAGCTTGTCGCGCATTGAGTAACGTCTTCCTCTTTTTGCAAGATTTCTTTGTAAAAAATTTTCTCGCTTGCATCTAGGAGATCGCCATCTAAAAGATATTTGTGGCGCACAAATTCTTCAGCCAGCATTTGACGAAAGTGCTTAAACGTCTGCTCCCAAGAAGAGTGTTTAATCGATTTAAACGTCAAAAAAATGACAGGAAATTGCCCTTGCAAGGCCCGATTCGTTGCATTTTGCCAAATTTGCAGATCTTCAAAAAGATAGCTCGTATCTTCATCCCTCTTTTCAAAGAAGTAGCGGAGCATCGATAGATTTAGTGTTTTACCGAAGCGGCGGGGACGAGGGATGAGGGCCACCTTCGTCCCTTCTTCTATAATTTCTGCAATAAGTAGAGATTTATCGATATAGGCGTAACCGCCATCCATAAGCTCTTTAAAATCACTGATTCCTATGGGGAGCCGTTTTTTCATCAGCGCACACAATGCAGGATTTTCTCTAAAATTGCAAGTTATCCCCAAATACGGCTAGTCTCAAAAGCATGCGATTCCTGCTTCTTTTTATCTTAGCTTGCCTCTGCGCCTGTTCAAATCCCCCCTCTTCTTCGCAAAGCACCCTCCGCATGGCGATCAATGAAGCCCCTGACTCGCTCGATCCTCGGCAGGCGCGCTCTTTAACAGGAATGACCATTGCGAAAATGCTCTACGATGGCTTAACGCGCATTGGCCCTGAGGGCACGCCCATCCCTTCTGTGGCAGAAAAGATCGAAATCTCAGAGGATGGATGCCTCTATACTTTTCATCTGCGCAAGACCTTTTGGTCAGACCAAAAGGCAGTCGTCGCTTCTGATTTCGCAGATGCTTGGGCGGCGATCCGTTCAGGAGAACTTGGCTCTGTCCACACCTCTTTATTTTCCCCAATTTCCAAGATCACCGTGATCGACCCCCATACCCTCCAGGTGGAACTGATACGCCCCACCCCCTATTTCCTCGAGCTTACTGCCTCCTCTTGCTACCTCCCTTACCGCTTTGAGGGGGTCTATAATGGCCCTTTTTCCCTTGAGCATTTCCGCTGCGACGATGAACTCCTTCTGCAGCGCAATTCCACCTATTGGGATGTGGAAAATGTGCACCTCTTCAAGGTTCTGCTCGCCATCGTTCCCAATGCATCCACCGCTGTTGCTCTCTTTGAGCGGGGAGATCTCGACTGGGTCGGCTCTCCGATGGGAGCGCTGCCCGCACAAGCAGTCCCCCACTTGCGACAAACCGGCTCTCTTTGCGCTTGGGAAACTGCAGCGACCCTCTGGCTGAAACTCAATACTTCGCACCCTCCGCTCCACGAACCGCTATTTCGGCGCGCTTTAGCTCTTGCCATCGATCGGCAAGCTCTTGTCACCCATGTGATGCCTCTAGGGCAGCGGATCGCAACGGCAATTGTTCCCCCCCTCATGGGCTTGCAGCAAGGACCTCTCTTTGCAGATGGGGATGCGCTCAAGGCTCAAGGGGTATTTGAAGAGGCGCTACAAAAGCTCCATTTAACCCGAGAGGAGCTGCCCCCTCTAATTTTGATCTGTTCCAATGAAGACAGCTATCTGAAGCTCGCCCAAGCCATTCAACAGCAGTGGCGACAAGCCCTTGGCATTGAGGTGCGGATCGAAGCGTGTGAGTTTAAAGTGCGTCTAGAACGAATTCAGCGAGGAGATTACGACATCGCTGGAAAAATTTGGTTTGCCGACTATAACGACCCGACTAGCTTTCTCGACATGTACAAAACTGCATCCGATGCATTGAATGAGACGGGTTGGGAAAGTGGGGTATTTGCCTCTTTATTGGAACAGGCAGCAAAGGAAACAGACCTCGCAAAAAGAGGCACACTCCTCTCCCAAGCGCAAGAGCTGCTTATCTCTGAAATGCCTGTAATCCCTATCTACCACCACGCCCTCAACTATTTAAAAACTCCTGATCTTCAAGGAGTGGTCTTGCCCCCTGTCAGCCCTGCAGATTTCAAATGGGCTACGCTAGCCGCTGCAAGATAGGGAAAAAAAAACGCCCCTATCTCAAAGCTCAGATTTCTCAGGATCAGGAGACGCTTTGCGCATAGAAAGAGGAGGGCAACGCCCCGTCATGATCTTTGCAATTGTAATGCCCAAAGGCAAACGCATCTGACGCCCTATCGTGAAAAGAGCATTTCCTCGAGTAAACATCGTTCCTGCGCGGTAGGTCTCTACAAGCTGGGCTACGGTTCCAGCAATTGCAGCACATAAAGCCCCACTGCCTAAAGCAAAGAGGGGTGTTTCCCCGTAATATCCCCAGTTATCGATCATCGCACGAAGCTCAGTTGGATCTCCTCGATGCCTAGCCATTGCCTGAGGCGAAGGAACTTCGAAAAGCATATAGCCCACCCCAACGCCGACAATCACTTTTGTCCCAACGGCAACTAAATCGGCTAAAAAACGGAAGGAATACATTGCAGCTGAGACACTCGCAGCACCTATTAAGAACCTGGCGACCCCTTGTGTCTTCTCCCATGCGGTATCACCTAAGTTCGAGTTGATGCCCTCAATGGTCCGCTTGATATCTGGCAAGACCTCATAGCGAATGACGTTAAAAGACGAACGGCCCATTTAATTCACCTCCTCCTCTCCCTTAAGCCGGGCAAATCCCTTTTCCACAGCAGAACCTACAAATCTAGGCTCCATTCCAGGACGGATCGTTTCACGGGCAAATTTGTTGATCTTTGAGAATATCCCCACTTTTTCCTTATGCACTTCTCCGAGATAAGCAATGGAGAACTCTTCAAAAATATACTGCAATGCCTTTTGGCGATCGTTGCGAATTTGCAAGACCTCATTCACAGCGCTTTCAAGGATATCAAGAGGAGCGTGTACTCCCACCTCTTTCAGCATGCTATTGAGCTTCTGCTTCAACTCCTCGGCATTTTCTATCGCTTTTGCCTCATCGGCAAAAATAAGAGCTTGATCCTCATACGTATCCTTGTCCACTACACGGAACAGCCCTTCAAAGGCCCTTTGATACGCCTTTGTCGGCAGGTCGACGCAGCCCGTAATGCCGATCCACTTCGCCACCGTTTGTCTAAAGCGAGGATCAAAACGATCGTTAGGATCTGTATAGCGACTTGCAGCGACAATTTGTCCTCCTACGTCGGGACGGGTCACATAAGCGCGGAAGCCTGAATTTTGCCCCTCTTGTTGGAGCATCTCCCAAACTTCTAACCACAATTCATGGCGAGAAATGGCCATATCCGTCCATCGATCTTGATCCACGTCGTAAATGTGGAGGATATAAGGATAATCTTCGATGTCCTCATTGAAGAGCTTTCTTAACTCCTCTTCCCCACCTTTGTTAAGAGTTCTCACTCCTAAGTTGGCGCTGATAAGACCGTTAAATTTATTTTTCGTCACCCATTTGAGAGCAATTCTATCGGGGCCGCCATTGCGATCGACCTCTTGATCTAAGCTGTTCACAAGAGCCCTAAAGGAGAGCTTCCATTTCTGTGGCCATCCACAATAATCTGGACGAGGACGATCGTTTTTCTTCGGAGCAATGGTCTCTTGCATCTGCATCTGCATTTGCATTTGCATCTGCATGACGTTCACTTCCGTATCAGAGCCCTCACGCGGAATCCCCATCTCTCCTGAGGGGAGTTTCTCTTCAGGTAAGAAAGAGTGGGAAGAGAGATCGAACACAGACAAAATGAAAGCTCCGGCAATCTCTTCCATGGCAGCAATACTTAATTCATCTTTAAATTTCTCTGCGTTTTCAAAGAGATAGCAAGCAAGACCGATCGTAAAAAGACCTCTGCTTTTTCCTTCACTTTTCTCGAGTTGCTTGAATTGCTTCCACGCTTTCTCTAAATTCTCTTTTCCCCCTAATAACTTCTCCAGCCACGCATTGCGCTGCCTGCTGGGTTTCTCTGGCTCGAGGTAGCTACCGATCTTCTCCATAGCGCCGCCAAAGAAACTGACAACTGAATTTTCACTGGGCGTGTACTGATAGTTGATATCTTTAACAATCGCTTGGACTCTTTGACTAACCCGTGGATCCCTAGAGTCTGGCATAAACGTTGTGGCCGTAGTGTACACACGAATCAGCTGCTGTTGCTGAATCGCTTGGAGACACTCGCGCGCTTGTGCCCGTTTATTAATGCTCCCAAGCTCATTTAAATTCTCGAAGTTGGGCGCTGTCGATTTCTTATGGATCTCGTCGACCAAATTAAGAATCATATTCCGATCTTTTCTCTCTCGGACCTTACACTGCACGTCAAAGATTCGATGTTCGAGACAACTGCGGAGCTTATGAGATTCCCCTTTAAAGTTATTGGGAACCTGATAATCAGCCTCTTGTTTGATCATCCACTGTATAAAACGGGTCGCAATCTGTAAAGGAGATGGATGCTCCTCTTCACCAAATCGCAAGATCTTGCGAAAGTGGTGAGGCAACGCCAACCCAAGACCTTGCCCGGCATTCAGACCGCGATTGCGCCATCCCCCTTGGATGTACTTGGTCGCACGCCCCTTATCTCCTCCTGTCATTAAAAGATTTCGAGTGAAAAATCCTCGATCGTCTTTCCCGCGCGTTGAAGGACCGTCGTAGTAAATAAATGTTTTCTTTGCATCTCGCCCTTGTACGGCATCTCGCAAGTGGGGGATACCAGGAGTTTCAGTACTTTTCCTGACTGCGCGGACCATCCATTTTCCATTCTGAGGATCGATATATTGGATCCACTCGCATCCAGGCATCACCTTGTCGATATTTTCTCGTGTGGCCATCCAATCGACCACCTGATAAACGGTGTAATCCTTTAAGACAGCGCCGACATCTGCTAATCCATGACTGCCATGGACCTTGCACGCCTCCATCAACCCCTCAAGGGTATTTCCCTCTTTGGGGAGGAAGGAGACCTTTTGATGATCGACGGCCCATTTCATCATGTAGTAAATGGCTTCCCCGTCGATTTTGAAATCGCGCGCATCTTCTCCTTCAATGGGTTTCGCAAACGTATCTTTAAGGGACATCGTTCCCGAGAACCCACCACCACTCTTGGCCATCCCAGGGAGATCGCAACTCTTCCCTTGGATCTGGTAAGGATAGTAGATCAAATTGGGCATGACCCAATTTTTCAAAAATTCGAGCTTGTCTTTCCAATTGGTATTGATATGCTCGGCAATTTCGCGGTACCGCTCAGGGGTCACATCGAGCAGCGGAATTCCGAAATCGTGCGCAAATCGATCTCCCAAGGGAAACGGCTCTTGCAGTTTGTAAGCTTGAAACATTTTTTGCTTTGCCACTTCAACAAACTGCCCGACCTGTTTTTCGTCGATGCCGCCACACGCATAGTCAATTGCCAAGCAAAGAGCCCATTCAAAAGGATCTGAAATGCTCGAGCCCACACGCGGATTCATCGCCCCATCATAAGGACCCACATCCCCTTCTGCTCCAGGCATCCGTCCAAATTGGGTGTTGCGCTCATTGCTGACCACCCCAAACGCCTGGGAAAGATATTCTTTTAAAATGACGATCTTTTTATAGGTTTCAGGCGGAAGCTGATTCTGTAATTGCTCAGCATACTGCGCAACCCTCGGGTAGTCATGACGCCCTGCAACATAGGCGGCAAAAAGCTTCTGATCGCCCCCGATGTTCCAAAGGCCATGAAACTTACCGGCAATAGCGACTCTACAAAACTCGAGGTTAGAGGGGTTTTTGTTCCCCAAAAGATCCTCGACACCTTCTCCGGACTTTGCGTGAGCGCAAACAGCCGAACGCCCTTCCACTAATTGTAGCATGCCACTCAACCGCTCATCGTTGAGGATCTCTCGCAAAATCTCGATCGCCCCTTCCCGCATCTGCGGATCGAGCCTCTCATTGATGGCGAGCGCGAGGTTGACCATGTCGGTAGGATCGAGGATTTGATCAATCTCATCGTAAACAAAACGGAGCCGCTGCTTTAAAAAGAGAAAAACATCGCTCGCATAATCGATCTGCTTATGGATCTCTTCTATGTCATTTTCTATCTTTTTTCGATCAACTTCGTTACTCACAAGCTTAAGTTTGTCTTGAGTGATCTTCAAGCGCAGCCACGCTTCAATGTACTTGTTCCTGAAGACAAGGAGACTCGCTTTGCTGGTCACGACGAAACCGCGCTCCGCTGTCACATTTTTAAATGTCACGAGTTGCTCGTGCATCGATGCCGAATCGGTTTTTGAATTCTCACTAAAGTCAAAGGAATAAACCCGACGGCGGAAGCGCGCTCTGGTGTCTTTATCTTCCCGTTTGAGCGCTTGTCCTAAGTCTTCGCTAATCGCAACCAACCCCCCGAGGTGATACCCATCGGAGAATCTCGCTAAAATCATCTTACAGATAACTGCCGACTTTCCAATCCCAAGGCGGTCTTGGCTGGCCTTATTCGGATTTTCTAAGACGCCATTGACAATTTCAATCTGCACCTTGCGAACGATGAAGTTCTCCTCGCGCATGATCGCGAGCTTTAGACGCTCTTCAGGCTCGCCACCCCTGACGTAGTAAAAAGGCTGGTCAATCAAGCCATGCAACGTGCGGCAGCGGACAGAGTACTGAAGCTCTAGCTCTTGTCGCTCTTCTGACTTAAGTCGTCGATCTTCCAATCGATCCCAAAGCTGATCCACTTCATCGAGTTCTGAGAACCATTTTTCCAGCTCCTGACGGGCGATGATCGCGATATCGAGCTCTTCACAGTTGCTATTGAAAGCCGTTGTTTCAAACTTGGTTTTCGGCACATGGTAGATCTTATGGAGCAGCTCGAGCTGATTGTTTTCCCATAAGTTGAGGACAGCCTCAACGGGAGGGCCTTTCTCCCCTTTGTCCCGCACTTGCTCTGGAAATTGTTGATGCAAGAGAGGCTGCGTGTCTCTCGTGATGGCTTTGCGCAACCTGGCCTCTTGTGTTTTGATCTCCTCTAATTCAAGAGTCAACTGCTGGCGTAAAGCGACTCGATCGACCGACCAGCGGTACTCGTCTGTACTTTTACAAAAGTCGGAAAAGCCCTCGCGGATCTCTTTAGCCAATTTTTTATGGTGAAGTTCTGTAAAGGCTTCATCTTTAAAAATTTCATTTTCATGCGATTTCCAATGCTCACTGTTGACTTTCTCTCCCTCATGAGCAAACAGATTTTTTAGAGACGTCCTTACTTCTCCATCGGTTTGTCCTTTTGTTCGGAGCATTCCCCCTTTTGTAATGGCATAAGGGGTCAGAGGAACATTCGGATTCGCCTTCGCAAGCTTCCGATCAGCCTCTCTCTCTCGGCGAAGCCGTTGCGCTCTTCCAAGCTCGCCGCTTATCAGCTGCCCCCCTTTTTGCAGCCCTTGCAGGGGGTTGTTTTGGGTAGAAACTGTCCGATCCATCTCTTGCAGAGTTTCTCCGAGCTTGCCTCCCTGAAGAGAGAAGAGAAGGTCCAGCTCATGCTCATCGAATCCCATGTCATTAAAAAGCTCGACTAAAGGTTGTGCCATGAGGGCACCGATAATCCCTGCGAGAGGAGCGCGCAACTTCCCTACAACGATCTTCAACCCCTTCTGTTGTAACCCCTGCCCCACCTGATCGTAAGGATCTACATCCCGTAATGAGGGGGTTTTGGCCGCTTCTTCGACGATTTCTTTGATGACGCCACCTAATTCTTGAATCAAATTTTGCAGATGAGGATTGCGGTTGTTGATTTCCTTTTCCTTTGTCAACTCGTTGACGATATAATCGACAATCCCAGGAACAAAGTGACTTGCTCCCGCCTTGAGTGCTCCCTCAGAACCCTCTTTCAATCCACCCAAAGCCATCTTTCCAAGACCAAAAAGCCCTTTTCCGATCCCAAGCGTATTGCCCACAAAACCTTTGCCGCGGACCCCGAGCGATTCTCCTACTTTTTTCAAAGGATCTTTCTTCACTTCTTCTGCTAAAGTGAGCCCCTTTAAGAGCAGCGACTGCACATCGTCGATCAATTGGCTCGCCTTCTCACCTTCAATAAAAAGTTGAGCCATTTTGGCGTGAAGAGGAGAGTGTTCTCTGTCTTTTAGGAAAGAGAAGGCGTTACGCACCTGGTCCCGAGAACTTTGGCCAAAATTTCTGCTAGAAAGATTTTGGCGCATCGTTTGAACGCCCTGCCCCATCTCTTTGAAGCCTTCCTTGATCCGATCTAACTCATCGAAAACGGACCCTGTTCCAGAAGACCCCCCGTTAAGATCGATCATGTCATCGAGTTCTTCGAGGAATTTAATCATCGTTTGAATGTCTGGTTGATGAGATTGCTTTAGCCCCATCGCCTCTCCACGGCCAAAGGCCCTTCCCCCTTTGGGCAAAGGAGGCAATGCCTTTAAAGAACATCCCTCCAAACGGAGAGACGCTGCTTTATAGAGGAGGCGGCGAACCATATTTTCTCTCAAAGCAAACGGATAGGCGGTGCGCAAAGCTTGCTTCCACTGTTGCAACTCTTTCTTGCCTGCCTCAGTTGCAGGATCAAGTGCGCTAAGACGGCGATAAATCGGATGGAAATCGCGCGCCCATCCTTCCCGTTTTTCTGCGTAATTCAGCAGCGAATGGAAGCTTTTTTGCTCCTCATTAAAGTCACACGATTGCAAGATTGCAATGGCTGTAGCATCTCGGATGGAGCGCTCAAACTTCCCATCACCGCTGAAATCGATAAAATGGTAATCGGGATGGCCAAAGGTGACCGATGTATCGAGATTTTTCTTGGCGGCTTCTTTCACAAACCAACGGGCTGCATAAGGGACGAGTCCCGAAACATTGCGCGAGAGCAAGCTTGCAACGTAGAGTTTCTCTGTCTCTGTTAAATCAACCTGCTTGAGATGCTCTCCATGTCGCGTTTTGCGATTGTACCGCTCGATCAGCTTCACTAGCTCTTGAAAGGGGAGGCCAAAAACCTTGTCATCCTCTTTCTTCCCTTTGTCCAAGTCCCCTTGTTTTTTATGTGATAAGGTTCCAATGAGTTTCAGCCGAACTGCAAGAGCCGACGGATCTTTGTCATCCCACTGCGCAATCCAGTTGGCGACTTGATTGAAAAACGGAGAGGTCTTTTGGTCAGTGAGCCCCTTTTCGAGAAAGTGAACTGCGCTTGCATAGTCCCCTTTAACGAGGTGGAGATAGCACATATAGAGGTACACTTCTGGCTCTGATTCTTTATCGATCTCAATCTTGCCTTCATTGTTCAATCGGAAATTGAGCAGGGCTCCTGGCTCCAATTGAGTCGGTTGGCGGTCAAACCAGACCCTCTTCGACCCTTTGCGCGGGCTCGAAGAGACAAAACCTGGCTCACGAGGCAACAGCTGCTGCCCGTGGACGAGAAGCAATCGATTTTTTTGATTGGATTTGTGGCAAAGGACGACACCAGCTAGCCAGCCATCTCCAAAGAGGTCCACTTGCGCATCTTCATCTAAAACATAGCCTGGGTAAGTGGGGCATGTATAGACGGTTTTCCCCCCTTTTTCCTGGGCTTCAAATAAAAGGCCAAGGCGATCAAAACTAATCCCCTTTTCCGTGACCCGGATATGGTTCACACACTCAAGAGCTCTAAGAGCCTTGGGTAATCTCTTTTCCCCGACGTTGTAGAGAGGTCGCATCTCGCCAGAGGTCCAATCGCGCACATCAGAAAGCCCACGCTTGCTTGATCTTCCAGAAAGTTGCAGCTCCCCCTTAGAATTCGTGAAGAACACGGAGCTTTTATCTTTGACATCGAACCAGCATTGCCACTGCATCACTTTGCCTGGCAACTGACCTAAAGAGCGGGCGATTTCCTCTGTTTTCCCTGAGAGGAGACCTTCGATCGACTCTTCTTGGTACTGCACCCAGCGGACATCTTTTTCGCCGACTTGAATCTTCCAAAGGAGATAGATCCGCCCACTCTTTTCGTCACACTGAACTTGGTAGCTTTGCCCCGCCTGCTCAATATGATAGATGACGATATCCCCCGAATGGGTCTTCGTGCTCGCCATACGGACGTTCCCAAAGACTGAGCGGTAAGCTGGACTTTTTTCCATCACGTCGACCGGAATGAAGAGACGCGACGTTTTTCCATCGAGATAGAGGTCTGCACTGCTGATATCGAGCACCACCTCGACTTGGCGACCCCCGATTCTCAAGCTGCACTTGTAGCGAGGAAATCCAATCATCTCCCAATGGACAAGAGCAACATCTCCCTCAAACTCAGGTAAAAGGAGCTTGAGTGCTGCCCCTAAGTGACGCCTCAAGTCGATCCCTTCCTGATTCCAGCGCGATAACTCGCGGCGCATTCTACGCGCTACCCGATCCTCTAAAGCAGACTCTTCCCATCCCTTGGAAGGGGGAAGGCTTTTTAAGGAGCAGTAGGCGGCAATCAGATTCCCTTGAAACTCTTCAGGAATGGCATCGGGATGTGCTTCCATCATCCAATAGAGGTAATGATGCAAAATTTGGGTCTTATAAGCTTCTAAGCCATTGCCATTTCCTCGGCGCGCAGCCTCTTGAAGCGCAGTATAAGCACTCAAGACCATATCTTTGTACGAAGGGAGCGCGTTAGCGACTTCGCTAACATGCGCGTATTGTCGCATTTCTTCCGCTAAAGCTGTCAGCCTTCCTTTGATGCGATGGCTTAAACGCCCTAAGAAAAGCTTCGTCGCCCAATCGTTTTTAAAAGCTGTTTCACTTTCGGCTTGTTTGATCAAATCGACAAGGCTCTTGCCAAATGTCGGGTTGGTCCCGCAAAGCATTTCTACGACCCCAGGGCGCAAAAGGCGCTTTTCTAAATCGCGTTGCATTTCGGGTTTTGCTAACTCTGTGATCCTTGACCCTAAGTCTCCAATCGTTGTGTGGAGAGCAGAGGAGGCTGTGTTGTACACCTTGTCCCGTCTGTAGACTTTCTTCGTCGAAGCAGAGAGAATGTAAATTTTTGGTGAATTAGGAAAGCAATGAGAGGTCAGAGAAACGCCACGAGATCCGCTCGCTGAACGATCGAGCTCCAGATCTCTTGTGGAGGGCTTAGAGTAGCCATCCAACGCTTTTTCTAAGGAAAGGACGTTGCTAATGTCTTCAGGAAACACCGCTCTTTCACCCACTTCTTTCAAAAACCTTGGGTCTTGGACGATCTTCCCTTGCTCTTGTGTTCCTCCTGCTTTGTGGGAGAAATCGAAATTTTCATGATCGTGGCGCAGTCCGAACGGAGGAACAGAGAGAAACCATTCCGGAACAGGAGAGACCATATCCAAGCCAGTCAGTTCTAAAGGTTCGAAACGAACTGTAGCGGATTGGCAGTGGCGCAAGCCCCGAGTATTTTTGCGGAGAAGTCCCACTTGGGAGTCAACGAGAATCGTCTCCGCAATGTTTCCGAGATTCTCCTCTGTTTTTTCGGGATGCTCAAGATCAAAATTCCCCAATTCCCTAAAAACATTGCCGATTTGTCCAAAAGCTGCTTTTCCCCCTTCAACAAGGATCCTCCCGCCTTGTCCCACACTGCGAACACCCAGCGAACGTGAAGGGGCGATGAGTGTCTCTGCTTGGCAAACCATCGAGCGCATGAAGAGCAAGCTTGAAGGGAAATATTCCTGAAAGTTCTCCTGCCAGAAGAGCGCTTTAAGGATGTAACGCTCTCTGATCTCATCCTTCCGAGTTTCAGATAACGGGATAATGACCAATCTTCGATCTTCCCATTGCATGCTCTCAGCACGACATTCATTATCAAAAGCTTTTTTAATTCTTGGCTCTACGCGGTCCCACAGATTAACTCCGCGCTCTTCTAATTCTTTACGAATCTTGTCGACGATCTCTCCTGTCTTAGACTTCCAGCCGCTTTTATCCTCAAAATATTCTAAAGAACCACTTTTGTTATCGTCCCGCTCTTTTAAGTAAGCCAAATCGCGGATCATCTCCCGATCGCTTCTCCCATCGTCTAACCAAACGTCATCGACCAGGAGCTCTAAAACGCGATCCAACTTAAACGAAGCCCCCTCCAAGTACTTATGCGCTGGGTTCTGGTCATGGTGAAGCAGCTGATCTTGGACGCAAAGAAGCCTTAAAAGGGAGCGCAATTCATCGGGGCGCAGCGACCAGTTATTGATGTTGGTCTCCGCATAGGGAGCCATTCGATGATAAAGGGCACATTGAAAATGCTCTGTCAGCTTTGCAACGCGCTCATGCCATGCGATCACCTGAGCTTGGGTAAAACCGCTATAAAAATTCTGCTCATGGAGCTCAGCGCGCGGAAGCTGTTCGATCATCTCTAAACAGACATCGCGAAGCCGCTCATGCTCTTTTGCAGCTAACAAACCCTCTGTTTGCTGCAGCCAGCGTTCAAAAACCTCTTCCACCTCTGCGATCTCCATCTCTCCAAAGCGCATCGGTTCAACGACAGCTGGTTTAAAAGAGAGAGGTGCGACACCTGCTCCTGTCTGCTGAGGCTTCATAAACTTTGTAGGAGGCTGCAGTTTCCCGGGAAAAGTGTGACCGCTTCCCTTGATTTGCTCAGCGATGGGAAGTTCATTAGCTTCAGAAAACTCCTGGATTTTTTTACGCACTCCATTCAAATAATTCATTAATGCTTGAAGCTCTTGATCTGCATCGACCCCAAAAATCTGATGGCTATGCTTCATCCCCTTAGCTTCGATCTGATCTGCTAATTCGAGCACCACCTCTCGGTAGGACAAGCGATCTGCCAAAAAAGGAGCCATCCGCTCGTACATCTTCTGAAAACGGTTAATCAGATATTTAAACTCAATAAGGCGGGCTTGTTCGGGGTTAAAAAGGCGATCGCGCACCTTCAAAACCTGATAGAGAGGGGCGTGTGCCTTAACTTCTTTCAAAGCCCCCAGGGCCTCCATGGCTCTCGATTCCTCTTGAAGCTTCGCAAAGACCCCCTTGATGAGGTCGTTGGCAACGGTGCTTTTGCCTAGAGTAATCCCAAATTTTTCTGCCTCTTCCTTCATTTTATTGAGGTGGGAGTCCCCTTCTGACCCTTGCTGAACAAAATGCTTCTCCAACGTCTCAAAAACCCCTCGCTCATCGTCTGAGACCTTCGGGTCCATGATCTCCCCGACCAGCTCTGCCCCGGTGACCTTGGGAAGATCGTCGATTTTTGTCACCTCTCCTCGCACAATGTCGAGTCCAAGCGATAAGGCTTTATAGCCCCACTTCGCTCCTACCCCCCCGTAGAGACCCAGACGCCCTAAAATAGCCTTCACCCAGCGAATCACAAAAAAGGAGGTTTCCGTCTCTTTTCCTGGTGCCATTTCAGCTGTTTGCAACATCAGAAGGGGCAATAAGGCGAGCTCCAAAGTTTCTTGAGTCACCCCTTGAAACTGGTAACCAGCGCGCGCGTAGGGAGAAACACCGGTATAATCTGAAACCAGCTTATCGACATTGATAAAGTCCTTTACGTCCCCCTTATTTTTCAAAGCGGGAATCGAATCTTTGAATTTATCCAAAACAGAGGAAATAGCAATCGAAGGAAACAGCTCGCTAAGGCGATCGGAGCAGTTGTAGAACTTGACCGTGTAGGTCCCATCTTCTGCTTTTTGTGCTTCCACTAAAAGGAGGACGATTTCTCCATCCATCTTCCAATCAAATCCAAAGAGTCTGCTTTCTCCCACTTCCAAACTAGCAAGACCCTGACACATTTGACCGTGCAATGCGTGGATTTTGTCGCTCCGCCCCTCGAGGGGAATCGATCGAATTTCTTCGGCCTGTTGCATCCAATTTGCCGCATCCAAGTGAAGCTTGGCTTCTTTCTCTAATTTTTCTTGGCTTAAGCCTTGAGATTCAAAAATATTTTTACTCTCTTGCTCGAGGAATTCCCCTTTCTGGCGCACCAAATCAACAGCTTTAATATGTTTTAATTCTTTAGCATCTACCAGATTGAGAGATGGGTGCATTTCATACACCAAAAGAGCGTCGGCCTTTTTTTGATTAGGACGACCTACGACACTCTCAACGATTCGAGAGCTGAGGGATCCTATGGTCCCCAAAACAGCAGAACCGGCTCGAAGCACCATCCACTCACTTTTTTCTTGGGGAGGAGGGGGAACCAAACTCGCCACATTGGGAACCGCTAAAGGACGCACTTCAAGGAGGGGTTGAACCTCATTGGGATCGATTTCGAGGAGGTTGCCCTTTTCATCGTAGACGAGCATGCCATTGTCATCGACTGTCGCCGAATGAATGTTCGAATTGACTGCAAAAGCCTTAGCCACAGTACTTTGAATCGCAGTAGCATCGAAAGGAGTATTTTTTGCTACGCAAACAACGATGTTGCGCTGTTCTTCGCCGTGCTGAACTGAAAGGACACCTGAGCGGATTTCCATGTTTTATTCCCAATTAACCTTTTTACAGTTGAAGATTATAATCTATCTTCTATCAATCCTCAAGCTAAAATAATTTTAAACCCGATCTTTCAATCGACTAAGTGGAGTTGCCTTGTTAGAAACAATTATAAAATATTTGTCTTATTTTTTAAAGATAATATTTATTTTATATTAAATTAAATTAAATTTTTAATAATAAGCATCTTATAAAAAGACCTCTTTCGAAATTCAATCATGTCAGTTGTCAAGATTAGGTGGCTGGCACTTGGCATAAAGGTAAGTAAGGTAGAAGTCTCGGGCTGCTCTTGCGTTTGCGCGCATTGGAGCAGAATAGGCTATGAGAAGAAAGGCCTCATCTCGCTGCCTAAAATCGCGTCCTCGGAGGGGGAGCGTATGCGATACTGCTCCCCT
>JAFEGQ010000001.1 GCA_018239785.1 Verrucomicrobiota bacterium | reverse complement strand
GGTTTTCTCGGGTCCGGAAGCTTAGAAAGGGCGATCATGAGAGACGTCGTCGACAGATTGCAGGACATTGGACCGCCTTCGTGGAAAAATAAGAGAGGCATCATCGCGCTTTTAGTCCTCAACCATCAACGAAAATCTTCATGCGGAAGCCCTACTATGGGGAGTTGGATCTTCCGAGAGTAAAAGGGGAAATGGCTGGTAGGAGAGTCGTGAGAGAATGGAATCCGATATCAGATGTTAAAAGAACCTGGCATGAAACACTGGATCATAATGGAAGTATTAGGGTCGTCCGTCCTGAAAGAAATAATGGAGAGAAGATACACTATCTTTTTGATGATGATGGAGTATTTGAAGGAGTAAGGTAGTTTGAGAGTATCCTTAGGTGAAATCAATGAAAAATTAGACGATTTAATCGAAGAGAGAATATCTCGAGAATTTCTCTCCGCCTGGGCTCAAGAAAGGCAGGCAGCCGAAGATGCAAATCAATTGGAATATGATCCTCCTAATGAAGAAGACAGAATTTGGAGGGCGATCCTTTATTGCACGGGAGTTGATTTACTCGACATGGATGGAAGTTATTTACATTCAATCGATAATTTTATTGATTTTCGAAGAGAAATAGGTTTAGAGGACAGTTGCGATCTTGATCGCCATATTGGAGAACACACCATAAGATATTCAAAAAAAGATTTTTCTAATGATTTGAAGATTCACCTCAAAATAGGATGTGATGCGAAGCAAATTGGCAGTTGGGCTCATGCAATGTATCTCAAGCATTGTGGTAGAATTGATAGAGAACTGGAAGAAATCATGGTAAATTTATTTCCATCAGAGGAAAGTCCAGAGTTTGAGTTAACAAAAAAAGAGTTGCTTGAGTTAGTAGATAATTTGGAATTAGAGAGTGATAAAGAAGAACTTGCTCGATCTATTTCAGACATCAAGGAAATCGCTGAAGATCTAGGAGATAATTGGCTGATGTGCCCACTGTGTCAGGAGGCTTGGGAGGATACTTCAGACTATGCGATGGTGAGATGCCCTAAATGTAATCATCGATTGCACAACCTTAAGTTCAAATGAAAAAACACGAAAAAGGTTACCCGTTCCTGTTCTGTAAAAACCGCACGAGCATTGTGGGTGGCCTCAACGCAAACCACAGAGGCAATGCATCATGACTCAACGCAGATGGCTTTCAAATTCTCTTGCCACTGCAAGATTTCATCTTTTTGCAATTTCCCTTTCAGGCTGTGCTTGTAGCTGATGGAATAATACCCATGGTCCGTACGAAACGTTCTGACCACGGCATTCAATTGAAGATGATCTTTTGGATAACTGTAGCTGTAGATGATTTCTGAAGGGGAGCGCTCAAGGGTACGGAATTTGACTTTTCGAGGAGCTTTATCTCTGATATATTCTTTTTCCATCTCAATGAACCGATCCAAAGATGGAAAAAAGTGAAGAGACCCAATCGTGGTGTCCAGAGATTCTATAACTTCAGGACCTACATGTGTAGGAGGGAGATGTCGGATCAAGGAGATCCCCTCCTTAGTTGTAACTTTCATGACAGCTTCCCAATTCTGAAATTTCACGCCTAAAGATATAGAATCTTTTAGTGCTTCAGCCATTGAGATCCCTTCAATCTGGCTGCCTTCTTGAAAAGGTAGAATGGAGATGTTTTCTTTGAGTAATTTGATCCATTTTTCTCTTTCTTCAGCACTCATCAGCCTATATTTTCTAGTGAACCCCACACGGTGGAAACCTGTAGAGGTTAAAAAAGCTCGCGCAATCTCATGTTCTATCACATCGGTTTTATAGGACTGACGCAACATCCATTCGTAAATAATATCATCGTCATTTTTCTCAATGATTTGCCAAGAGATGATGTTAGGAGGGTAAGAGGAGAGGGTTGAGCGGAGTATATGGTCTACAAGGTCATCAATAGAATGAGCCGTTTTTTTATTCCATTTGGCATCATATAGAATGCCAATTAATTCAGACCAATTTTGAACAGTTTGAGTACAAGGGATAACTTCGATAACACCCTCTTCTTTACTGATGCTGCGTGAAAGTTCTTTCCAGTTGGCTGTGCTATCGTCAGGCAGTTGCAGAATGGCAGCCTCTAGAGGGACCTCGCTGTGAAATTCACGCGCATGGAGCTCTCTATAGAAAAGGGTAAAAATCGAAATAATTATAAAAAACTTATTTTTCACTTTAGGGTCCTCAATGACTCTTGCGCTAAGATGCAAAAGTGGATTTTGGTGATCGTATAATGGTTCTTTATTTCTTGGGAACAAGCGCATTGAATTTTTCTATGCGAAGAAAAGTGAGGAGATGTCAGCAAAGTTCCTGAAGGTGAGGGAGAAAAATCCAAAGCGCATGTTAACATGGTTGATATGTATGCCTCGACGAGATCTTCGATGAAAAAAAAACCTCTTAAAAAGGGCGTAATCTTGAATAAATTAGTCGTTTTTGTTGGCGCGATGATGAGTTTTTTGATGTTCGCACCTTTTTGTCACGCGAATGAAGCTGTCAATAGAGGAATAGAGCATCATGTGGAAAAACTTTCACAAAAGTACCACCTGCACCCTCTAGAAATAGATGCTGAAAATCTGGAGCTGAAGTTCCAAATTCACGGCCCTCTGTCAAAATCTGAAATTCGAAGGGTATTAATTAATTTACACCGTGATTGTCTTGAAAATATGGATGCCGACGCTGAATTATCCGAGCTGATGAAAAATAATCCTTTGATTGTCAGCATTTCTCTTTTCCCTGTCGATGCTTCTGGAAAAGGATTGTACGACCCGAACATTGGAAGAGCGTCTATTTCGCAAGGGACCCTAAGCTACTGGATCATTGAAGCTGCTGAACAGCAATCAGTTCAGCCTGAATCCGAGGAATCCTACGCAGATGCATTAAGTGCGCTCGATGTGTTGCAGTCTCCTGAAAGCGAGCTGGAAAAGAAACTGTGGGTTGAGCCGCATCCCGATTTGGAGGAGACTTTTGCTGAGCAAGGATCTCAGGATTTAATACATCTAGATTTAATGAAGTATTAAACGCAATATTCATTGCAATATATTTTAAAATGGAGATAATGGTTCGATGAAATCTTACTCTCTTCTCGATAGTGGCAATGGACGCAAGCTGGAGCAATTTGGTCCCTATGTGCTCGACCGCCCCTCTCCTTTGGCCCTTTGGCGCCCGAGCGTGGGGAAATGGAAGAGCGACGCTGCGTTTCACCGAGAGACAGGATGGTCGGGATCCCTGCCTCGGGAGTGGGAAGTGGAGATCGGCGGCATCCGGATGCAAATCCGCCCCACCGATTTTGGCCATTTGGGCCTTTTCCCCGAGCACGCCACCCTGTGGGCCAAGCTCGATGCGCCCCGCCTGCTCAATTTATTCGCCTACTCTGGCGGAGCGACGGTCTTTGCTGCGAAAAGGGGGGCCGAAGTGTGCCACGTCGATGCCTCTAAAGGGATGATCGAATGGGCTCAAGAAAACGCTCAAAGAAACGGTCTTGGAAAAGCGCCTATCCGTTGGATTGTCGATGATGTGATAAAATTTTTAACGCGTGAAGTGCGCAGAGGGCGCCGCTATGAGGGGATTATCCTCGATCCTCCCAGCTTCGGAAGGGGGAGTCGGGGAGAGGTGTTTAAGGTCGACGATGAGATGGGACCCCTGCTAGATTTGTGTCAGCAGCTTTTAAGCGACAAGGCCTCCTTCGTGATTCTTTCTTGCCATACCCCGGGCTATACCCCCCTTGTTTTGCAGCACCTTTTACAAGAGCGTTTTGGGGATAACGTGACAGGCGGCGAAATGGCTTTGCCAGGAAAGCGCCCTGTCCCAAATGGAGCCTATGCCGAGTGGAGGAGATAACGAGTCTACAAAATCCTGGGGTCAAAGAGGTGGTCCGATTGCGCGATCTGCGCGAGCGGGACAAAAGCTCCCTCTTTATCATCGAAGGGTACCGGGAACTTTTGCGGGCAGTCGATGCTGGAGTGAAACTGCACAGGCTCTACATCTGCCCTCAGTTCTTTTTAGGGTCGAATGAAGAGGCGCTCATTCAGCGCGCTCAATGTCTCACCTTGAGCTGTTCAGAATCTGTTTTCCAGAAGATCTCGTATCGCGATCGCCCCGATGGGTTATTGGCAATCGCTTTTCGCCATGGCCTGCCTCTTGCGCAGCTCCCTTTTAAGGAAAATCCCCTCTATGTCGTCGCTGAGGCGATTGAAAAGCCGGGCAACTTGGGGACGATCTTGCGCTCGAGTGATGCGGTAGGGGCGACAGCGGTGATTGTGTGCGATCGGTGCACCGATCTCTACAACCCCAACGTGGTCCGTTCGAGCGTCGGAACCCTGTTCACCATCCCCGTTGCCGAAGGGAGCTCCGAAGAGACGCTAGCTTTTTTGCGAGCCAGAAATGTCAAAGTGGTGGCGGGAACCCCGGGAGCTACGACTCTTTATACAGAGGCTGATCTGACAGGCCCGCTGGCCATTGCGCTAGGGACAGAGCAGCTGGGCCTTTCTCAACGGTGGATGGAGGAGGCCGACTTGCAAGTGCGCATTCCGATGTGCGGCGTTGCCGATTCTCTCAACGTGGCGACAGCGACGACGGTGCTGCTGTATGAAGCTCTGCGACAAAGGAAATTACAGAGAAACTAGATCGCAGGCGGTGGGAGGGAGCCACTTATCCTCGTGTCCCTTCCACTTGACGTTGCACCCAATGGGATTGGTCAAAGGGGCCGAGATCTCTTCGCCTGCCAGCAGCTCATCTAAAGCATTTTGAAGGTCAAAGCTCGTCGCTTTGTCGGGATGCCGCGGATCGTCAAGCGCTCTTCCTGTGTAGACTAATTGTCTTTTGTCATCGAAGAGGAAAAAATGGGGAGTGCGCAAAGGGCCATATTCCCAAGCGATCGCTTGCGTCTCATCTCTCAAGTAGACCCAAGGGAAATGGAATTCTTCCATCTGCGCTTGCATCTCTTTGAAGCTATCAAGGGGACGCAGCTCTTCACTATTGGAGTTAATGGCGACAAATTGAACCCCTTGGGGAGCATATTTTTGAGCAAGAGCGCGGGTATTTTCGTTAGAAGCTACGACGTAAGGGCAATGATTGCAGGTGAAGAAGATCACAAGAGCCTTGGCCTTGGAGAAATTCTTGAGAGAATAGAGGCCCCCATCGGTCCCTGGCAGGGAAAAATCGGGGGCTTCAGATCCAATGGTGAGTGTAAATGACATCTTGACGTGAGATTAGCAAAAAAGAGAATTTGGATGTTATTTTTTAGCGGGCAAGGTAAACTGCCCTCCATGAAAGAAGCTATTTTGCGCGCAGTAAAGGATGGCGTCAGCGCCGTTCAACAACTTCAATCCACAGAAGCGGTCCAATTTATTGAATCTGTGAGCCGTCGATTGGCAGAGGCCTTTTCTCAAGGCAATAAGCTGATCATTGCGGGAAACGGAGGCAGTCTTTGCGATGCGATGCACTTTGGAGAGGAATTGACCGGATTTTTTCGGGGGAAAAGAAAGGCGCTCCCCGCCATTGCCCTGAGCTGCCCAGGGCACCTCACATGCACCTCCAATGATTTGGGATTCGAAGAGGTCTTTTCCCGTGGCATCGAGGCCTATGGCCAAAAAGGAGATATCTTTGTGGGACTGACCACCTCAGGCAACTCCCCCAATATCGTCCGCGCAATAGAGAGAGCTAAAGAGCTCCAGCTCATCACCTGTGCGTTCTTGGGGAAAGGGGGGGGGAAGTTGAAAGGGGTCGCCGACTACGAACTGACCATCAACCACTTCAACACCTCCGATCGAGTCCAAGAGGCGCACATGCTCGCAATTCATATTATCATCGAAATGGTGGAGAAGGTTCTTTTTGAATGAATCCTCTTTTTCCCCGTTTATGGCAGCATAGGCGAGGCCCTTTTTCACCCCTTTTTGCCCTGTGCTCCTTCTTCTACGGCCTTCTGGTGCAAGGGCGCAACCGCCTCTACGATTGGGGAATTTTGCGCGAGGCACAAGCAGGTGTCCCTGTGATCAGCATTGGCAACTTAAGCGTGGGAGGAACTGGAAAAACTCCAATAGCTGCTTGCATTGCTAAAGAGCTGCGCGAACATAAGCGGACAGCGATTTTATCGCGCGGCTATGGAGGTACAGTAGAGCGACTGAGAAGCCCTGTGGAAGTGAGTTCTGGCGGAGGCCCCCTCTACCCTTGGGCCTATTGTGGCGATGAGCCGTTTCTCTTAGCCTCTAATTTGCCAGGAGTCCATCTGTTTGCAGGGAGAGATCGGATCGCTGCAGCGAGCATGGCTGTTGCAAAAGGAGCGCAAGTCCTTGTTCTTGATGATGGGATGCAACACCGGAGGCTCGCTCGGGATCTGGAGATTGTCCTAATTGATGGAAAAATGCCCCTCCACGGGGGAGGACTTCTCCCCTTTGGCACGCTGCGCGAGCCTTTATCGGGGTTAAGGCGCGCTGACATGGTCGTTGTGAACCACACAGGCGGCAAAGTGCCCGTGGAATTAAAGGAAGAGTTACAGAAATATACAAAGGCAAAAATTGTCGCTGCTTCCTACAAGGCTGTCTGCCTGCCAGGACCTCTCTCTTTAGAGGGGAAGAGAGTTGCCATTTTCTCCGCCATTGCCCAACCAGAGCGTTTTCGGCAAACCGTAGAATCGCTGGGAGCGATCATTGTCAAAGAGCTCGTCGCTCCTGATCACGCCTCTATAGAACGAGGAAGACTTAACGCTTTTTTCGAAGGCGTGGATGCTGATCTTGCCCTCTGCACAGAGAAAGATTGGGTCAAGCTTCCGATGAGCGAAACCTATTTGCTCCCTCTTCATTACGTCAAAATCGAGCTGCAGATCGAAGAAGGGCGTGCCGAGTGGGAGACCCTATTCCAACGGTATACCAAAACGAATCCCTCAGATTTTTTGGGTATATTTTGACCATTCTGATTTTTTTTGTTGAATCACTCACTTGGTAAATGTAAGTTGGATCCCGGTTGCGAAATTTTCGCAAACGGAGGTTCAGAAGAGATGTATCCCCCATGCAGAAGTACACTTTCCTTTGTTGCCGCTGCTATTTTCCTCAAGTGCTGTAATTATCATCGAACCCAGATTCAAACAAGAACTTAAAAAGGTAGACATGATTGAAGGTATAGGGATAGGACTGCCGCGCGAACTTGCGCAAATAGCTCTAGGGCAAACTAACGAATTTCCCGGGTTTTTAGAGCTGGCCCCCGAGAATTGGATGGGGGTGAAGGGGCGTTGGGGTCGAATATTGGAAATATTGGTCGAGCGTTATCCGATCACTTGTCACGCTCTTTCCCTTTCCTTGGGAGGACAAGAACCCCTGGATTGGAATTTTTTGTGCGCGACGAAGCTGTTTCTCAAAAGACATCGGATCGACATGTTCTCTGATCATTTAGCAAGCTGTCGATCGGGAAACTACCCTTACGATCTTTCCCCTCTTTCCTTTGATCACGCAACTGCTCAGCGCGTGGTAAGCCGCATTCGGTACGTGCAGAACTTTTTGGAAAGACGCATTGCGATTGAGCCGATTAGCTACCTAGCGTCTTCCAAGTCGCAGATGGATGAGTCCACTTTCATCTGCAATGTGTTGGAAGAGGCCAACTGCGATCTTGTTCTTGACCTCACAAGTGTTTACGTCAATGCGCACAATCACAGTTACGATCCTAAGGAGTTCATTACCTCTTTGCCTCTGGAGAGGGTCGTTTCGATTCACATTGGAGGACATGAGGGGCAGGAGTTCAAGGTGAATTCTCGTGGCAGCCCGATCGGTCAGGAGGTTTTGGACCTTTTTTCTTGGACGATTGGCCGGCTGCCCGCTGTTCCTGTTGTCTTAGAGAGGGAATACAACTTTTTGCCTTACACTTCCCTAATGGAGGAGATGCGAGGATTGCAGGCCATTTGTGACCAGAGATGGGAAGCGCTTTCGGTCCAAACGATTTGAAACTCATACATTGTGTGATTTTTTGATTGAATCCCTTGTCCGCTAAGGATAATTTGGGGTATCTCGTGGAACAACCTCGAAACGAACATAGGGAGAGGAATATGAAGGATCGCAAAAGCATCATCGCTCTGGCAGCCTCTGCGCTACTTTTGAGCACATTGGGAATGGGGCAGCTTCATGCTGACTATCAAGAGATCGGCTCTGGATCGGAAGTGAGAGAGGATCTTTTGCAAGGCGAGATCGAAGGGGAGTCCCTTGCTGCTTGCAGAAATGGAAAGTGTGGCATGCCCTCTGGTCAAAGGCAGAAGCGTTGGGGGGGCAGGAACTATGATGAGCCTAACAAAAAATACCCTTGGGAAGATGAAGGCAACGACGACGAAGAACCCGAGGACAAGGACGTCGAAGGGGCATGTGGTGAAGGCACTTGCGGCTAGACTCTGTGGAAGGCGTTGGCATCGGCTTTCGACGCGAGCTTGCCAAAGAGCTGCTCAATGCGGTTGAAAATGCCCCACGCTTTGTGGAGCTTGCTCCTGAGAACTGGATGGGGATCGGTGGGCGTTGGGGAAAGGTTTTGGGGGAGGTGGTGGAGCGTTATCCCATCTTGTCGCACGGCCTTTCCCTCTCTTTAGGGAGCCCAGAGCCGCTCGATTGGAAGTTCTTGCGGGATTTAAAAGTTTTTCTGCAGCAAGCGCGCGTCCAGATTTTTTCCGAACACCTCAGCTTTTGTAAGTGTGCCAATGCCCATCTTCACGATCTCCTCCCTCTTCCCTTTACCGAAGAGGCCGTTGCTCATGTCTCTGGGCGCATTCGGGAGGCTCAGAAGTATTTAGAGCGGCGCATCGCAATCGAGAATATCACCTATTATACCCCTATTGATGTGCAGATGGATGAGGCCACATTTATTCGCTCTGTAGTCGAAGAGGCAGACTGCGATCTTCTTCTCGATATCAACAACGTTTATGTGAATGCCCACAATCACGGTTATGATCCTAAGCAGTTCATCTCTTCCTTGCCTCTTGAGAGGGTGGTTTACATCCATATTGCTGGGCATGAAGAGGGAGAATTATACCCAAATAACCTGAAGAATTGGGATTTGGAGCGCGTCAAAGCCCCGGAGTTCGACGATCTCAACCAACCCAATATTACTAATATTGAGCAGGTTGAGATCGTCGAACCGCGGGAGCTTTCACGCAGCTCGAAAACCAATTCTTCAGGTTATTTGGGTATAAAAATCGACTCCCATGGGGAGCCCGTCTGCCAGGGGGTATTTGACCTCTTTGCATGGGCGATAGAGAGGATCCCTCCTGTGCCAGTCTTGCTGGAAAGAGACAACAACATCCCTCCTTATTCGGAGCTTGTCCAGGAGATGCAGATTTTGCAGGACATCTATGATCGGGGAAAACTGCATGCAGTCTGTTAAAGCATTTGCCCATTTTTGTCGCACGGGAGAAGGAGAGGTTCGAGGAGTCAAGCAAGAAGTTTTAGAGCTCTATCGCAACCGTGCGCTCAAGGTGGTCAGTAAGAACTTGCAGCGTGAGTTTCCTCTTGCGCGGCGTGATCTTACCGATCGAGAGTGGAGCCAACTTGTGGAGGACTTTGTCAGGGATCATGCGATTAAAGCCCCCCAAATGTGGAAAATTGGCCTCGAGCTTTTCGATTACGTTTCAAGCAGCCATTATGGAGAAAAATTAGGGCGCCCCTATTTCAATGACCTGCTTTGGTTTGAGTGGGTGGAGATAGCGGTCGGCTTCATGGAAGATCTTGCTACTCCTCCAGGAATTCTCTCTTTAAATCCCGCGCATGAATTCTCTCACTTGCGCTATCCGGTTTTTCGCTCTTTTGCCAAGGATCTTTTGCATCAGGAAGGGGATTATTTCCTTTTGACCTATCGCCACCCCAATAAATTAAAGGTTTATTTTTTAGAAATTTCACCCCCCATGGTCCTCCTTCTTGAGACCATTCGCGCAGGAGCAAGGAGCTTGCAAGAGGCCTGCGAAAAAATAGGACTTCCCTTTACTGAGCCATTATGCGAAAAAGTGGAGGAGTTAATCAAAAAAAAGGTGTTGCTCATATGAAGTGGTTGCTGTGGATTGCAGATCAATTAAAAAAACTCAAAGATATTCCCCCGCTGTTTTTTCGCTTGCTGCTAAGCTATGGCTTTGCTGGTCCTGCTTTAGTGAAGTGGCACAGCCCCAATGCCTTTGCCGCTTTTTTAACAGAGATGCACTATCCCGTTCCCTATTTGAGCGCCTACATTGCGATGTTGACCGAGACGTTTGGGGTGATTTTCCTCTTTTTCGGTTTTGCAACCCGTCTGATTAGCGTTCCCCTCATGTTTATGATGGGGGTAGCGATCGCAACAGTGCATATTGATAATGGATATCAGCCAGGGAATAACGGCTTTGCCATCCCACTGATCTATGGATTGATGCTCTTTAGTCTTCTTGTCACAGGTCCAGGCCGTTTAAGCGTCGACGCTTGGTTAAAGCGGCGTCACTTCCTACCTCACAAGAACACATAAAAAATTTACATCATAAAATTACCCCAATTATCCCCTAGCTATGCCTATCTAGAGGTGGTTTTTTCATTGCGGTTTAATGAAGGGAGGAGATATCTACGTACAAGCGGTGTTCACTCTGTGCTAGCCATAGAGCTCCCCGCAACGATCGGACAGCTCTTATAAAAAGAGTTGCCCCCTAGTTGTGGGGGAACAAAGGAAGCATATGAAGCTTTGGCTAAAAATACTTATTGGTGTCGCGGTGGGCCTCATCTTGGGGACTATCCTAGGCCCAAGAGCGGAATATCTCGAGCCCGTTGGCACCCTCTTTCTCAATCTGATCCGGATGCTTGTGGTCCTCCTAGTTTTCTCTTCAATGACCGTGGGCATCACCTCCATTCATGACCCCAAAAAACTGACGCGAGTGGGATTAAAGTCCTTCGCGATGTTTATGATCACTACCGTGATCGCTATCGGGATCGGCTTGGGGCTAGCTTACCTCATTAAGCCAGGAGTTGGGGCTCAGCTGGGACAGGTGACCGAAGTGATCAACATTCAGCCAGCCCCCAGTGTTGTAAAACTCCTCTTGGGCGTCATTCCGAATAATCCGATCCAAGCTTTTGCGGAAGGAAACATTTTACAGGTGATCGTCTTTTCGATCTTTCTCGGTCTTGCCCTGAACTTGTGTGGAGAAAAGGGGAAACCCCTCTTAAAAATGATCGAAGCGCTCGCTGAGACGATGTACCGGTTGACCAACATTGTGATGGAATTTGCCCCTTATGGGGTTGCCGCCATCATGGCCTACGTGGCAGGGAGATTTGGTTTCGAAACTCTTCTCTCTCTGCTTAAATTTCTTTTAATTAACTACTTGGGTTGTGCGATACAATTAGGCGTGGTCTATACGTTAATTCTGGTATTTTTAGTGAAGGTGAAGCCCCTCCCTTTCTTCAAGGGGATGGGAGATGCGATTATGCTCGCTTTGTCCACTAACAGTAGCTCAGCGACACTCCCAGTGACCTTGCATTGTGCGGAAGAAAATTTAGGAATTTCACGGAATATTGCGAGTTTTGTTCTCCCTTTAGGCTCCACAATCAATATGAACGGAGCTGCCATCTTTCAGGGCATTGCGGCCGTTTACATGGCTCAGGCTTATGGGATTGACCTTGCTTGGCAGCAACTACTTGTCATCGTTGTGACGGCCGTTCTCTCTGCGATTGGGGCTGCAGGGATTCCTGGCACGGGGTTCATCATGTTGGCAGTTGTATTGCAAAGTGTGGGGCTTCCTATGCAAGGCATTGCGACCTTATTTGCTGTCGATCGATTGCGGGAAATGTTTTCAACCGTGGTCAACGTTCTTGGTGATGTCATCACAGCGCTTTGGGTGGCAAATGGGGAAGGGGAACTCAATATGGACACTTATAACTCGACCGATCTCATCGGCTATGAGGAAACAGAGATATGAGCAAAGCACCGATCATCGTCCGTTTGCCTAAATTGGGAGAGAGCATTCTTTCTGCTAAAATTGTTGGTTGGTTCAAGAAGGTTGGGGATTACGTCAAGGAAGATGAGCCTCTTGTAGAGGTCGCAACGGATAAGGTGAACAGCGAAATTCCCTCGCCTATAGAAGGGGTCATTCAAGAGATTTTAGCGCAAGTGGATGAGGAGGTCGAAGTGGGCGCTCCTCTTTTAAGTTTGGCCTCCCTCCGAGCCACTGATGTCAAAGAGCAAAAGAAGAGTGAACCGGAAGCTTATCATCTGTCTGAAAGTCATTCTGAACAGCATGAGGCGACACAAGGTTTTCTCTCTCCAGCAGTCCTGCATCTGGCTAGAGAGCGGAAGATTCCTCTAGAGGAGCTGGAGCGGATTCGAGGGACAGGCCAAGGGGGAAGGGTCACCAAGCGGGATGTAGAACTCTATCAATCAACGCGGCTGAAGCAGACCTCCATCTCCGAAGATGTCGAACGGATCCCCATGAGCCCGATGCGCAAGGCGATTTCCGACAACATGACACGTTCTTTTTACACCGCTCCTCATGCTTACTTAGTCTCTGAGGTCGATGTGACCGATCTCCTCAGCTCGATCAACCGGCAGAGGGAAGAATTTTTTGCCGAACATCAGGTGAAATTGACCATCACCTCGTTTGTGATCAGAGCGATTGGAATGGCAGTTGCTGGGTCCCCCTTGGTCAACGCTTCTGTAGAAGGGGAGGTGATTGTGCGAAAAAAGGAGGTCAATATTGGCATCGCAGTGGCGATCGACGATGGACTCGTCGTTCCTGTGATCAAACAAGTTCAAGGAAAAAGCATCGCAGATATTGCAAAAACGATGACCGATCTTTCCCTGCGCGCCCGCTCGAAAAAATTGACCCCCGATGAGGTCAGTGGAGGCTCGATTACCCTCACTAACTTTGGCATGGCAGGGGCGATGATCGGTTTTCCCATCATTCGCTACCCTGAAGTAGCGATCATTGGCCTTGGCGCGATCCAAAAACGGGTGATGGTTCTCGAAAGTGGGTATGGGGTACGCGATATCGTTCACGCCACCTTAGCCATCGACCACCGCGCTTTAGATGGGATGTATGCGGGCAAATTCCTCAAGGACTTTAAAGAAGCTCTCGAAGGGATGCGATGAAAATCGCCCACATTGTCAAAACAAGTATAGTCGCTCTGTTGTTTGCTCAAGTCCCCTTAGAAGCAGCGTCATTACCTGTCCCTCATCATGTGGAGATTCGCCCACAGAAGTTCACGTTTTCAAAAAGTTATACCCTGGATTCTGACATTGGTCCTCAAGGGAGTGTTGCTAAAAGTAAATTGAGTTTAAGAACAACTTACCAATATTACAACCAACATGGAGAGTACGTCAGCTGCGCTTATAAGCGGGTGTTTTCTTTGGGGTCTTTTTATACATGGGCCGGTGTCATGGATGTGTATGACGGCAAAGGGGAGTGCCTTGGACTCATCGAAGGGGCCATCATGACATTGCTGCCATCGAGGTTTAGCTTTTACGATGCAGGCAACCGCTTACTCGCGACAGCTTATATGGACAGCGATGCTTTAGGTTTTTCCGTTCTAGACGCCAAGAACGAAGCAAAAGCCATTGCCCATTACCGGCGGGTGTTTGTCAAAGACGTTCCCGACCATTGGATTGTTACCATCAATGATCCGACTGCCGTGGATATCCGGCTGCTGTATTCCTTTGGGGCGTTTGTCGTCGACAATCAGGGCGATTTTAGAAAGGACGACTAATACCGATCCCAGGAAATAACGGGTTATTTGAACGCGTCAAAGCGTCTAATTTTCAGCGAGAATTTCTGTTAATCTTGCTATTAATCGTTGAAAGTTTTATTTATTTCGCATGAAAAACTTCCTGCTCGTCTGTTTTCTCTTTACCTCTCTTTTGGCCAATCGAGAGACCTGTCGTAAGCGTCTAACGAGCCCATCTTTTTAGCGTGTTCGGGTTATGGCACTCTTGTGATTTTCACAAACAAGAGGTGGGTATGCCAACAGCATTGAGGCAAGAGAAGAGGGAG
>JAFEGQ010000019.1 GCA_018239785.1 Verrucomicrobiota bacterium | reverse complement strand
TGCTTTTGCGCTCTGCAGCAGATGCCTATCGCTTATTAGCTGTCGCAGAAGTGATGGAGGTGAGCCAAATTGAACTCGTCTCCCAATACGTCGACATCTTGCAAGTCGGCGCGCGCAATATGCAGAATTTCAATCTGCTCAAAGCCCTTGGTAAGATCGATAAACCCATCTTACTGAAGAGGGGGTTTCATGCGACGTATCACGACCTTTTAATGTCAGCTGAGTACATTTTGAGCGGCGGCAATGAACGGGTGATCCTCTGCGAACGGGGGATACGCACCTTTGAAACCCACACGCGCAACACCCTCGATCTCGCTGCAGTGCCTGTGCTACAAGAACTTAGCCATCTCCCTGTGATTGTCGATCCAAGCCACGCTACGGGGAAGCGCTCTTTGGTGGCTCCTATGAGCTGTGCAAGTGTGGCAGCTGGCTGCGATGGCTTGATGGTCGAAATCCATCCCAACCCCAATGAAGCGCTCTCTGACGGGCAGCAATCTCTTGTGCCTGAAGAGTTTATCTCTCTTATGGAGCAGCTGCGCGCGCTTGCCCCCGTCGTCGGCATGAGCTTCCCCTGTGTGGCAACATCTCCCGATATTGTCGCCCTTTCTTTCTGATCCCCTGCTAGATTCTCTGCTCAAAATCAGAAAAATTGATAAAATCCTATGCAATCACCGGTAAAAGAGGTCCATTTTATGACAAAAATAGATACGTCTTGTGATCGCTCTTTGATGTTTGGAATCGTCTTTTCAGCTGCAGCAACAGCTGTATCTATAAAAATATTTAATAAATACTGTAAAACCTCGCTTGGGATCTTCAGCAGTGTCCCTGCCTATTGGGGTTTGAGGGCCTATTGGATTTCCTCAAAAACGGTAGACGCAAAGAAGAAGCAAGGGGATAAACAGGAGTTGATCAAGGAAATTTCCACTTATCTCAACAACAGCAACAACTTAAAAAGCCGCGAAATAAGGGGGAAAATTTTCTCCAACCTCAAAGCACTTGATGTTTCGGCTGAAGTATTAGAATGCTTTAGAGAGAACTACTGTCTCGTTAATAAAGTCATAGACCGCTCTTTTTCTAACCTTCCCTTGTCTAAGGCGCTATGGAGATGGAAAACGGGTGCTGAAGAACCTGATTGTGCCCTAGTTTACTCAGTGCAGCATGGTCCGAGTATCAACCTTTTTAAAGAGCAGCCGCACAATATCTCCTTCACTGTCGATGAGCTGCAGAATCTTTCGCATGAAACATTTGCTAATAATAATGTTGGTAAGGTGCAGTTCGAGGGTAAAACTTATTGGGTAAGCAATAAGAGTGCGTGGGATGAGGATATCTCAGAGGATGAGGACGATTTCACTTTCGAGCCTTGGAATGACACATTAAGAAAACAGGCGATTGAGGACTGGGACACTCGACCAAAGCGGAAAGCGTCTAGTCAAGAATATGAGAATGACCGTGGGCCGCAAGATCTTAGGATCGGAATATAACTTGAGTGGGAGATCGAGCTCCAATATCGTTATAAAATATTTACTCCTGTATGATGAGGAAAAGCCCTCAAGGAGTTTTCATGTCTGGAGAGATTTTTAAAGGAGAAGCTACTCCTGGCCAATTTGACATTAAAATCCCAGGCGCAGCTAAAGGGCCCTCAGTAGGGTACAATATCGCGGATGCGATTGTAGCAACTTTAAAGGAGATTCTTGATAAATTCAAGGGGAGTCTTAACACACAGAATCAACAGATCGCCACTGTCCGCTTGATTGCGACTCAGATCGCCAACACGGAAACACTTTTATCAGACATTGGGACGTTGGAAGGAGAGAGTGACCCACAGGGGTTAGCTGACCAGATTAACACAGGTTGTGATCAGATGCTCACAACGATTCAAAAGATCGATAATCCAGAAGTCCGCACGGAACTCACCACTCAGGTCGACAGCATTCAAGCAATGCTCTCTTCAGGAGGAGCTTTAGGCGTTGTCTCGACCATTGAAAATGCGATGAAGGGGTTCGACAAGATCATGAACGAGATTATCAGTGGCAAAATAGGGCCAAATGATCTGAGCGTCTTGGGAGATTTTTACAATGATTATCAGACATTAGTGGGGGCGGTGGGATATAAAGGAAAAAATTCAACGATTCAGGAACTTATCAAATCTTTGCAAGAGCTTGATCCTAAAATTAATATTGCTCCTCTAGAGATGCTCGATATTACATGTACAAGTCTCCTCGGCACTCTACAAGAAATTACAGTTGTGAAGAACTATGAAGTTCAAATTTATGATGCAATGCGAAAATGGGCAGAAGGGGACAAAAGTAGACTTCAAGATTTTGTTAAAGAAATCCAGGAGCCTGGCTCACATGTATACGGTTGGAACAAAGCGCAAGATGCTATTAATGAATTGAATAATGTAGTTATCCCTGCTGTCAATAAGGGGGTGGTACTCTCTTCTGGCGATGTCATTAAAGCGATTAATGCAATGATCAATAACACCTATGGGTTGAGTGCTGGATCGCTTTCTGGGATATGGGAGGGTTATGTAGCAGCGACCACTTCTGCGAACAATATCGTTTCCCAGATGGGCCAGATCTCCAACCAGCAAGCCACTAAAGTGCAAGCTTCGGTAACGGCGATGCAATCTCTTGTGCAAAGTATGGAAAAGGATCTACAAATGCCCATGCAGCTCATCAATAAAAGCATCTCGAACATCCTTTAAGCGACTGAAAACAATTTCCTCAAATCATTGAGAGAGACAAAGGCCAAACGGCGATAGTACCATTTTTTGACCCTTTCCATGATTGCCAAATAGACCGTTGTTAAGATCACGAGGGTGAGAAAGAAGGGGGCTGGCAGAGGAACAAAGCTAAAGAAAGGGGCAACTGGAGAAAAGGGGAGAATAAGGCCGATCAAGACCACTCCAAAAGAGCTGAGGAAGAGGAGGGGGTGGGGACGGCTGCGCCAAAGACTTAAGGGGGTGCGAATCACAAAAATGACAAGGACCTGAGTGACCAGCGATTCTACGAACCAACCCGTTTGAAAAAAAGTCGCCGAGGCATGAAAAAAGAAGATCAAAATAAAGAATAGACCTCTTTCGAAATTGATGAGGAGAGCGAAAGCATGAGGTTAGCAAGTAGAAGTCTCGGGCTGCTCTTGCGCTTGCGCGCATTGGAGCAGAATAGGCTGTGAGAAGAAAGGCCTCATCTCGCT
>JAFEGQ010000199.1 GCA_018239785.1 Verrucomicrobiota bacterium | reverse complement strand
ACTAATTGAATAAACTGATGTTCATCTTCTTTTCCTTGTCGTTACCGAGCAATCGTCAATTGCAAGGGCCTTGTTGATCTTCTCAACAAGAAAGACAAGCTAATCGTTTCGTTCATTACAGATCAAATCTAAAATAGCTCGCAAAAAAATCGTGAAAATTTTAGGAAAAAATTTCTCTAACCACAACTAGATTAAAAATATTTAATTTACGATTTTTTGCTTGCTTCTCTTAAAAACTAAAGAACTCAATTCGAATAATTGATCGTAAAATTTTATCGCCGGAGAATTGAACGCATAGACTGAGGCGAAAATTTCTTTATCTGGAATTTTCTCAAAAATCTTCTCGACTATTTTTGTCGCTACTTTTTGATGACGAAATTCTGGCTCAACATATAGATGCTCTATCACTAGAGCGTCTTTTCGCTTGACAACAGATGCAAAACCAATAATTTGAGAGCGATCCTCAGCATAGAAAAGATGGTCTTGTGCAAATAATTTAACAATATCTGCCTTACGTCTTTCCAACGAATGCAAAGGGAAGCGCTCAGGAGAGGCTTGATGATGGATTTGATCTAATTCCACCAGCAGGTAAGCTAACCGATCAATATTCAACGGTTCTTGTGCATACTTAATTGTCAAGTATGTATCCGACATCAAGTTCTCAGCTTCATGAGCTCTTGGTAGACCTCTTCTGGAGAAATTTGCTGCATGCACCGGAAATCAATGGGACACTCGCGCAAATAGCAAGGAGAACAGCTCACCCCTTTGTGGATCACCGTCCCAGAGCCGTAGGGGCCCGTTCTGGTCGGCGATGTGGAGCCAAAAATGGCGACAAGGGGAGTTTCCAAAGCCGCTGCAATATGCATCGGACCACTATCATTCGTGAGGAAGAGATCGCAAAGATCGATCAAACAGAGCAGCTCCCGCAAAGAGGTCTTGCCACTGACGTCCATCACCCTTTGAGGCAATCCACTGCAAATCTGTTTGACAAGAGGAGACGTCGCAGCATCGCCAAAATAGAGAGGGTAAATCGAAGGATCTTCCAAAAGGCGCTCGGTCAAAGCGCGGAAATGCTCAGGAGGCCAACATTTTGCTGACCCATATGCAGCGCCTGGGTTGATGCCGATGATGGTTGCCCCTGGAGGCACGCCAAGCTCAGCTAAACGGCGCTTGGCTTGAAGAAGCTCCTCCTCAAGGAGGTGGAGCTGAGGCTTCGTGTCAGAAAGATGGATCCCCAAAGGCTCGAGCAACTGCTTATAGGTGATCACCAAATGCTGCTCTTGCATATTTTTAGGAAATGAGAGGGCTCGGCTGAGTAAAATGCGCCTCCCATTTTTGCAAAATCCAAGGCGCCGCTTCACAGACCCACGCCAAAACCACCAAGCAGAGGAAAAAGAGTTGGTCAACAAAATGCCAAGATCGTAGTGCCCTTCGCACAGCTTGCGCACAATCGAGGCCACCTCTTTCCTTTTTTCTCTGCCTACAGGGCGCACAAAGGAAAAAAGATGATCAATATGAGGATCGCGCTCCAGCAAAGGAGCTAGCCCTCTATGGCACATCGCGGTAATCTCAGAATGGGGAAATCTGCGGCGTAAATCGACGAGAACAGGAGTGGCCATCACAAGATCGCCAATCCAATTGGGCATGCGCACGATAATGCGGCGCGGCTCTTCCTTTAGCTTTAATCCTCTCATGTATTATCCATGCTACGAGAGGACAACCCTAGTGGGCAAGCAATGATTATTTTAGGGATCGATCCAGGGACGAATGTCACAGGCTATGGCCTGATCGAATGTCTAGGCAACCAATACCGCCTCATCGACTATGGATGCATTCGACCCAAACAAGGGCTCAACATCTCACTAAAGCGCAAACAAATTTTCGAAGCTCTCCTCCAATTGATGGAACACTATGGAGTAGATGTTGCCTCGGTAGAAACGCAGTACGTCCGCGATAACCCCCAAACGAGCCTTAAACTAGGGATGGTGAGAGGCGTGGCTATTTTAGCTGCCTCTTTGCGGCAGATTCCCGTGTTCGAGTATGCTCCCAGAAAGGCAAAATTGGCCGTTTCTGGACGGGGAAGCGCCACAAAAGCACAGGTGCAATGGATGGTGAAGCGGCTCCTCAATCTCCCCTCTCTTCCAGAGCCAGAAGATGCAGCAGACGCACTTGCCCTGGCCATTTGCCACGCCAACAGCCTCCGCTCTAACCTCAACTTAGGAACCGAAATTTAAACATGTACGAGTACATCAAGGGAAAATTGGTTTTCGCAAACACTTTCCACGCCATCATCGAAGCACAAGGGGTGGGGTATAAGCTTCTGATCGGTTCAAATAGCCACGCCAACATGCCCCCCTTGAATGAAGAGATGCTTCTCTACACCTCCCTTGTCGTCAGAGAAAATTCGCAACAGCTCTTTGGCTTCATCAGCCAGCACGAGCGGACCCTTTTTGAAACGTTGATGACCGTCTCGGGGATCGGCCCCAAAATCGCCTTAAGCTTGGTCGGCTCTTTACCCCCCTTGACACTCCAAGAAGCGATCGCTGCAAATAACCCCGCCCTCTTGGCAAAAGTTCCAGGGGTCGGGAAAAAGACGGCAGAGAGGCTCATCCTTGAACTCAAAGGGAAACTCCCCTCTCTCCTCGAAACCCTCCCCCACTTGAGCGGAGGGCACACACCCCTCCTCTCTCCCACCGTGCGCGATGCCATCAGCGCTCTGATCCACTTAGGCTACACGCAAGCAAAAGCACAAGCAGCGATCCAAAAAAGCTTAGAGGAAAATGGAGAGCCAAATCTCCAAGAATTGATTACTACAGCCCTAGCAAAGATCCAAAACCGGGCATCTTAACGAATTTACCTGGCTCCACCTCATAACGGTCCCCCCAATGCACCCATTCTCTCCCATCAGACTCTTCCCCACGCTCCAGGGAATTACCGACGAGTTTGGGCAGCCATTCATCCTTAAAAACCACCATGGTGACTAAAGGAGAATGCGACAGCCACTCCCATCTTTCTTTTGAAATCTCTTCTCGTACATTTGACAACTCCAAAAGCTCTAGAGGCACCCCTTGCTCCACCACCGTCTCAATCTCTTTTAGGTCATCATTTGTAGGTTCTTTTAAACAATAAGTGGGAATTACCCACTCTTTTTCTCTTTCTTTTTTGATCTCTTGAGCCAACTGAAGATTTTCTGAGCAAAATTCCCCTTTGCACAGAGGGAGATAGACGCGATAGCCAGAGGGCTGAATTCTATTTTCCAATTCTTTTTTTAACAAGATTCGCTTCTCCATCTTTTGAGGGGGCGGGGGAGAGGATTTAAGCACCTTCTTCTCCACATTATCCATTTTCTTATCTAACTCAGTTTTTGGCTGATGAGTGGGTGTCGAAGGAGGGATCTGCGGAGGCTTAGGGTCTATTTTTATATAATTTTTTTTATTTTTTAACGGGACGGACTCGCGATTTAAAGCCCAAAGAGCCCCACTCGTCGCCGTCGCGACGAAACTTGCGGCTGACCCCGATAACGCAGCGCCACTGTTGATCTTGCCAAGAGCAGCGGCAATCGGCAACGCAATAGTAGTTCCTCCCAAAAAAGCAATCCCTCCTATTGCAAGATAAGAGGAGCAACTAGAATTTTGCCTATTTATCTGACTCATAGATTGATTATATCGAAAATGATGTTTAATTAAAATATATTAACGATTAAAATGTTTCATAATTGAGAGCATATAGGGCATTTATTCGGATCATGCCCTCGAGCAGGGCAATACTTGCGAGCAAATAAAATCATCTGCAAATGGAGCTTATTCCACTGAGGCTCAGGGAAATGGCTCTTGAGATCGCGCTCTGTATCAATAACATTTTTACCTGCACTCAACCCCCAACGATGTGCACAGCGGTGGATGTGGGTGTCTACGGGAAAAGCAGCAATTCCATACCCTTGACATAGCACGACAGAAGCGGTCTTATGCCCGACGCCAGGAAGTGCTTCTAGTTCTTCAAAGGTCGATGGCACCTGACCTCGGTGCCTCTCCAGGAGGAGTTTTGAGGTGTTCCAAATCGCCCGCGCTTTTGTCAGAGAAAGGCCACAGGGGCGAATGAGCTGTTCAATGTTCTCCACTCGCAATTTCACCATTTGCTCTGGCGTTTTTGCCAGAGCAAAGAGAGCTGGTGTGATCCGATTCACCCGCTCATCGGTGCACTGAGCACTTAGCATCACGGCAATCAAAAGAGTGTAAGGGTCGGCATGTTGCAGGGGAATGGAGGGATTGGGAAAGAGAACATCGAGAATCTTCGCAATTTTAACCGGTGTGATTTTCGACATTATTTCCCCAAACAAAAACGGCTAAAGATTTCCGTAATAATATCTTCAGTAACATCTGTGCCTAGAATTCTTCCCAAAGCATGCAGAGCTTCGCGCAAATCAAAACATAAAAACTCAGGAGAAATTCCCTCTTCAAGTCCTTGCATTCCTCTCAAGACAGCTTCGACCGCAACGTTCAAAGCCTCTTTATGGCGAAGATGGGTAATAGAAACTTCCTCCCGATCAAACCCTTCGATCGATCGGATTTTCTCCTCAAGGATCTTTAGTAATTCCTCTAGCCCGATCCGGTGCTTTGCAGAGATCGCCAAGCCTTCCACTTTTGTGTCGACTAAATCGATCTTGTTCCAGACCACAATATGCTTTGGGGGCACCCAAGAAAGCTCTTCGTCTGGCGCTGTGGCGTCTTTCAACAGAAGGACGATATCCGCCTCTTCCATCACCAAGTGGGAGCGCTTGATCCCCTCTTTTTCCACCTCTTCCTCGGTCTGACGAATCCCCGCTGTATCGATCAATCGCAGATGGAACCCTCCTAAAGACATGTAATCTTCGAGGGTATCTCTTGTCGTGCCCGGAATCGCTGTCACGATCGCCCTCTCCCTCTCGAGAAGGGCGTTCATCAAAGAGGATTTACCCACATTAGGGCTGCCCACAAGGCACACTGTGAACCCCTCGTGGAGGATTCTCCCTTGCTCAAAGGTCGCAAGGAGTTGCTCCATCTCCCTAACAAGGCGCGCAAGCTGCCCCACGAGCTGCTGAGGGGTGGCAAACTCAAGACCTTCCTCGGGAAAATCGACCCACGCCTCTAAAATCGCCGCTATCTCGGTCAGTTCCTTTTGAAACTGGCGCACTAGATCTGAGAGTCGCCCTTGCAACTGCTCTCTTGCCGCATGCATCGCCTTTTCACTTTTCGCCCCGATGACCGCCTGCACTGCTTCCGCTTGCGCCAAGTCGAGCTTCCCATTCATAAACGCGCGGTAGGTAAACTCGCCAGGTTTTGCCCCAACGGCGCCCCCTTCAAGAACGCGCTCGAGCACCTTGCGGGCGATCAAACTCCCCCCATGACAGTGGAGCTCGACAGTCTCTTCTCCCGTGTAAGAACGCCCTCGACAAAAAGGGATCGCCAAAACCTGGTCAATCACCTGAGCATCCTCTGTCAAAATTTGACCATAGCGAACCCGATGGCTATCTTCCTCCCCAAGAGGGCGAGAAAACACCAGGTTGGCCACTGCAAGTGCTTTGGGTCCGCTGATCCGCACGATCGCCACCCCTCCCTCTCCAGGGGGAGTCGCGATCGCAGCAATCGTCGCAGATCTATCGTAATTTTTTTCGTCCACGGCTATAATTTGGGGTGTGACAACGGCAATTAAACCATAAGGAATTCTAATTTTCAAGTTACCCCCTCTTTATTTCATTGATAGAAGAACAAAACGGCGAGAAAAAGAAGAAATCTACGGCGAGTGGGCTCTTGCTCTTCTTTATGGCCCCTTTGGTTTTTTGCTTCGCCCTCTTCTCAAATGGCCCCTTTTGTCGAAATTTTATGGTTGGCTACAAAATCGCCCCCGCTCTTCTAAAAAAATAGCCCCCTTTATTGAGCACTATGGAGTAGATGCCTCAGAATTTGAAAAGCCTGTGGCCTCCTTCACCTCTTTCAACGATTTTTTCACACGCAAACTGAAACCAGAGGCCCGCCCGATCGGCTCTAGCACGGTCGTGATGCCTGCCGATGGGCGCTACACCTTTTGGCCGAATTTGAAGACGTGCGAGGGTTTTTTTGTTAAGGGAAAATTTCTTTGTCTAAAGCAACTCTTGGGAAGTGCCTCTTTAGCGGAGCGCTATAGCAACGGCACCATGATCATGGCGCGCCTTTGCCCCACCGACTACCACCGCTTCCATTTTCCTGTGAGTTGTGAATTTCGCTCTTGTCATTTGATCAACGGTCCCCTTGCCTCTGTCAATCCCGTTGCCCTTGCCCATAACGTCCAGATTTTGACCGAAAATCGCCGCTTCCTCTCCTCGCTTGTCACCCCTTTTGGAGAGGTTCTTATGATCGAAGTGGGCGCCACAAATGTGGGCAGCATTATTCAAACAGTTCCTATAGAAACAGCTGTCAACAAAGGCGCTGAGAAGGGTTTTTTTGCGTTTGGAGGATCGGCAATTTTGCTTCTTTTTCCAGAAAACAGCCTTCTTCTCGAACCAGATCTTCTGAATTTAAGTGCCCAAGGAATAGAGGTGCGCTGTTCTATGGGAGAAAATCTCGGAATTCTTGAAGTTAATTGGGTATAATTGATAAAACAAAGCTGACGATAAACTAAAAGTGGGTTTGAGACGTGCTCTACATAGCACTCTCCCTTGTGGTGCTCCTCTTGGGGCTGCTGAGCGTGTTCGAATGGCACAAAAGCCGAAAGCTCTCCGCTGCTGCGCTCCAACGTCTTCACAAGCGAGTTTCAGAACATCTCTCCTTGCATGAATATGAGGCAGCCGCGCGTCTTGTTGAAAAACTGCGCCGCAAAGCCCCCTCAGACCCCACGACGCAGCTCCTTTATATTCAACAATTGCGCAAATCCAAACGCTTAGACGAAGCGCTCGCAGTGATTGAAGAGGCACTTAATGCTGACCACACCTCTTTGCTGGTATTGCGAGAAAAGGGGAAAATCTTGCTCACGCAAGGGAGCAACCTCGAAGCGCTCTCAGTGCTGCGCAAATGTCGCGCTGTCCTCCATTCCGAAGAAGATCGCCTCTACCTCGCGCGCGCCTACTACCGCTGTGGAGAAGTCGAAAGCGCTTGGAACGCCATCTGTGACCTCGTCTCTGGCTCAGAAAATGGGAAATTGCTCGCTTTAGCGGGGGATTGCTGCTTTTCCCGCGAATCCTACGAAGAAGCCCTCCGCTTTTACAGCCGAGCAAGCAGCTTTGAACAAAATAATACCCAACTTTTGTTTCGGACCGGACACTGTCTGCGGAGACTCGGTCACTATCGCGAAGCTGAAGAGTGCTTTTTAGCCATCTTGCAAAGGGATAGCCGCAATATCTCCGCCACCTTATCGCTCGGAGCCTGCTTAGAGGCCCAAGGGCTCTACACAAAAGCGCTTCTCGTCTATCAGCATGGGCAAGCGTGGGAACTTTCCGACCCCAGAGTGCTCCGTCAAGCGGGCATTTGTGCCATTCACACGGAGCGCTTTGAATTTGGAGAGCTCTACCTCAAACAGGCGATGGAACTCGGGGGAGCGACGCCTCAACTCATGGGATTCTTAGGCTATGCCCTCGAAAGGCAAGCCAAGTGGGAAGAGGCCCAAAGCGTCTATCTCGAACTCACCAGAAGATATCCGCGCCATCCCGCAGGCTACAGGGGGATTGCCTGGCTCTATGGCGTGGGACTCAGCTCCGCCATTTCTGCCGATTTAGCCCGCCACATGGCCCAAAAGAGCATCGAGATCTCCTCAGATAAAGTCTCTTGGGAAATGCTCTCGGCTGTGGAAGCCCGCTCTGGCAACTTCACACAAGCTCACCATATTCAAGAGTGTCTGTCGCAGCAAGAGGCCGATGAGCAGACGGCGATGCGCCATAAAAGGGCGATGCGCGAGCTGCGGGCCGGGCGCCCTCTGGACGAAACTTTTGTCTCTCACACCTTAGTTGCTTAAAAATAATTTAATTCCTTCCATATAAAGAAGGAAGCCTTTAAAATACCTTTATATTGAAGTGGCCTTAAGGAGGATTCCGTGGAAAAAGAAGTGCCTATCGCAAAGCCTTATGTAATCGCTACAAGAGATATTGCTGTTCCCCAAAAATCCTCTCTTGGAACGATCGCTTGCCTTTGCCTTAGCTGCGCCGGCCTTATCTTCACAGGAGCCGCATTTCGGATGGGCAAAATCAGGGCAAAGCCAGCAGCAGCTCTCGCCTTCAGCTCCACTCTTTTAGCAGCAGCTCCCTGCGGGATTTCAAAAATTTGTACACAGAAATCAACCTCTATCTTCCGTGTGCGACAAAAAGACTTGACAATCAACGATCTCCTCGACCACCTCCAACAAAATCCCCAAATTGAAGAGCTCGACCTCACTCATTGGACCGAACCGGGAGGAGAACAGCAGGATGGAAAAGCTCTCTTTGCCTATTTATGCAAAGAAAGTTCTCCCAAAATCATCCACTGGCATCAAATATGGGAGCCAAACAAATTGGACCTTGATTTAAACAAACCTTCAGAAGAATTTAAAAGATTTTTGAGCAAACTCACCCATTTTCCCCACTATTGGGAGGATTGCCAAAAAGTGGCCGTAGAGTCCGAAAATCCCCTCTCTCTTTTCGACCTCATGCCCAATTTGCGCGAATTGGATCTCAGCTGTTGGGGGAGTTTTAACGAGTGGAGTTCTCTCCTTGTGAAAAAACTTTACTCGCGCCCTTCTCCTCCTACCCTTCTGCAGCTTTCCCAAGAATCGGAGGCAAAATTGTGGGAGACGATCCAAAAACAACTGCTGGAAAAATCCTTGAATGCAGCTTCTCCTGAAGCCAAGTTCATCGCCTCTTTGCAAAAGCTTCCCGACTGCTTCTTGAAAGCCGTCTTCGAAGACAAGGAAAACGGGGAAAAGCTCTTCACCTCAATCCTCCCTTATTGTAAAAAATTATCCCTCCTCGATTTTGATGGCTCTCTTATCCCTTGGAGGGCTTCTTTAGCAACCGCCATCGAACACCTCGACCCCCACCAGTTGACCCTCGTCTTACCGCGCGAAGAGGAGGAAGCCCTCCTCGAAGAAGCCCTGAAAAGCCCAACCTCTTTATCTGCAAAGGACAAAACTGCTTTGCGTTTTCTCAAAAAACTCAAGACTCCTGTTAAGGATGCCAATGTCGCCATTGCCCTCCTTACCAATCACCAAGGGGTGAAATTCAAATTAAACACCTACGACTCAAAGGAGTTGAACGATGAAGAGCTGAAACAGCTCACCTTGGCACTGAGCAGCTCTGCGCACGCACAAATGACATGGGATCATCTCAATGGCTTTGATGAGGCCTCTGACGCGTTTTGGGAAGAGGAGATGACATCCCCCCTTTTTCAACTCAGCTGCTGTTATATTAAAGTATTGCGCTGGCCTAAGAACCTCCCGGAAGATGCAGCAGAGCGCCTTCAACACCTGTCTCACGCATCGGCCATTGTTGTTGGCGAGGAGATTCAGGCATCTTCTCTATGCAAAACATTTGCACAAGGAAAAATCTTGATCGCTGATGGATCTTTTGATCCCACCCCCTTCTTCGACTTTAACCCTGCGGCATTCCTTATCGAAAAGACTCAGCTGGATCAAAAGGTCAATTCCTCGATCTTCGAGGAAAAGAATTATGAAATTTGTGTCGCCTCTTTCCAAAAAGTCGGTCCCATTCGGCAATATCTCTCTTCAAAGACTCTGACCCACTTTCTCAACAGTGAGTTGCCCTCAGACTGCCCTTGGATGGCATTAGATGGGGAATATCTTGATCACTTGTGGAAACTAAGATCTTACTCTTCTCCCCTATCTTGGTCCTACCGCAATCCAAACACCGAGGTAACTGTCGAGTTGTTCGTGTATCTTGCCCGTTCTGGACAACCTCTTTCCTTAGAGGTCCTAGACGGGATCGCCCAGATTTGAGTCGCAGCTTGACCGCTTAGTTTTTCATCAGGAGGATGGAAATGGAAAGTGTCATATGGACAATAGGCGGGGGTCAAAATCATGCTTCTTCTTCGCTCGTTCCCAACCTTCCAAAAACCAATCCGGAAAGCGCTTCCGAGCTTCTGAAAACGCATCTAAAGCAGCTCAACCATTTTCCCGTGGACTGGTTTCCACTTTTAAAAAATCTCGCCCGTCCTCGAAAAGTCTTGCCTAAAAATGGCACTGCAGGCCGACCTCATCCCTTGGCTGGAGCTGATGCCCAACTTGCGCGAATGCAACTTCAAACTCTGCTCTTCTCACAAATTCCCAGGAGAATATGGGGGCCTTCGCATTGTGTAATATCTCTATACAAGGTCCTCTCCACCTACCTTGCTGCTTCCTCCGCCTCTCGAAGAGCAGGTGTGGAAAAAAGCACAGCAAAAGCTATCGAACCTAACGCTGCAAGAAAATGCCCCTGAACTCCAATTTCTCGCCTCTTTCCAAGAACTTCCTGAAGGGATGTTTAAAGCGCTCGGCGAAGAGGCGCTCCTCTCTCTTTTGCCCTTCTGTAAAAACTTAACCCTTTTCCATCCTCCTGTGTGGAATTTGGCGCTTGCAAAGCAAGTAGCGCTGTTTGGCCCCAAGAAATTGACCCTGATCTTACCCAAAGAAGAGGAAAAGAGGATCATCTCCTCTTTGGAACAAGAGGAGGCGCTCCCCGAAGAGCACCTCATCGCTCTCAACTGTCTTCAAGAATTCAGACGCCCGATCTCCAACCCACAAGTGGCCTTTAGCTCCTCAAAGAATTTAAAGAGATACGCTTTACACTCAGCAGCCCCCACCTCTATTTTGAGAAGACTCCCTTAGAGAAAGACCAACAACTTTTAAAAGAGCTCTGCCAAGGGAGAATCTTCCTCATCTCCTCCCTGACCACCTCTGGATGCCCCTTTTTTCTCGATCTCAATCCTTCAGCGCTCTTTGTCGAAAAAAACGAGGATCCCTCTCCTTTTCAAGGAGGGGAGAACTGTTTGATCGCAAAAAGAGGGTATCAACTTTGCCTTGCAGCCTGCAGAAGCTTAGGCAAAAGAGATCACTGCCTTTTCGCTGCTATTGGAGCCAGCTCTGCCCTCTGTAGCGCTCTTCCATGGATCTTCAATGCATCTTCGAAGACTTTTTACGTGGTCGACGAAGAACTAGAAGCCAAAGATCTCCTCGCCCTTTTGCAAAAACATCCGGACATCGAAGAACTCAACCTTGAGAAAATGGAGAGCCTCAAAGGGAGCAACCAGGAGAAGATCCCTCTTTTCGAATATTTGAGCAACAGCCCGCGTCTGCAGAGAATTCGAGGAGCAGATGCTCTTAATCCGGATAATATTTTTCCAGGCTTTGACTACAAAAATCCCTCAGAAAGCGTTAAAAACTTCTGCAAAAAACTCACTGACTTCCCCAACAATTGGCTGTTGTATCAACCAGAGCTCGCTGAATTGAAAGCTTGGTTAGCGCTGATGCCGAATTTATCAGTGGTCAACTTTAGCAAGCAATCAATCAAAAAAGCTGCAGGGCTTGAGCTCGTAAAAAATCTGTACGGACGAAGCACACCTCCCGCTTTTCTCTTGTTTAAAAGCACTCTGGTCGCGAAAATTATCGATTCCTATAAAGATACCCCTCCACAGAAGGGCTCTCCAGAGGCGAAATTTTTAGCTTCCTTGCTTGAACTGCCTGAAGAGATTGAGGCTGATGCGCAAACTCTCAAGAAAATCTTGCCCTTCTGCAACAACCTCCGCGCCCTCGATCTCACCACAACGCCCTGGGATCTCGATCTCGCAAAGGCTATCGCGCTATTTGATCCCCAGCAACTGACCCTCAGTTTATGCGGTCGTGAAGAATCGAAGATCCTCTCTGCTCT
>JAFEGQ010000198.1 GCA_018239785.1 Verrucomicrobiota bacterium | reverse complement strand
TCCCTCGCCTCCTCCTTCTTACCAACCCCTCTTCGCGGTAGAGGCGATACATCTTTTTATGGTTCACAACTACTCCCTCTCTCTTGAGCATGTCATGGATGCGTCTATACCCAAACGTCACTCTTTTGTACGCCAAGGCTTTGATCCGGCTTCTCAACACCTCGTCGCTATCCTTTTTCCGCTCTTCGGAAAAACGACTTTTCTTCATCTCTGCTCCTTTTGGTTTGGGCAGAAATGTCTATTTTACATTGGACCAATTTTTGGGGAGCAGGTCAATTAACTGTCAGCGAGAAAGCGCGAATGAATCTCACGCTTCATATGAGTCTTTGTCTCCCCTTGGCCCTTGCGAATGGAGTAAAGATCTGTCCCCTCGTGCTGATAAAGAAGAGGCTCTTGAGGACTCCACTCCATATATCCAGAAAAATGGCCCTCATGCCCCTCTCCAGCCCACTCAGAAGAGTAGACCACCCTCACTCGATCTGCACCCGCCTCTTCGACGGTAAACTGTGCAAGTGGCGCTTTTGCATCGGAATAGATGGGCTCAATGATGAGCATCTCTTTTTCTAACCTCCTCTCGCGCAGGGCAAATTCTCGACAAAAGAGCACTTGCCCAAGAGTGTCTACTATAAAGCGGTGACAGTAGGGCCAAGCGCCAAAACGCTCCTCTAAATCCCCATCCACCAAAGTCACTTTTCCCTCATCACTTAAAGAGTAATGGAGCGGCGCTCCCATCGCCCGGCGCAGTTGCCTCAACCTCCACCAACGGATCGGCCAAAAAGCCTCTTCAGAGGTGTCAAATTCTCGAAGATCTCCTTGAGTGCAATTTTGAACTTTAATTTTCTTGAGTGCCACACGCAATTGCCTCTCCCCTTCCCACTCAATAGTGGCCTCAACCTCGATCACCCCTTCCCCAATGAGCGCCTCTTTTTCCTCAGGGTTTGCGCGGTGCATCATCTCAAAATGGACAGAAGCTGTCCGAGCAATAGGTTGAGTCGCCGTTAAAGGGAGAGAAAAGATCAAAAATGGGAGAAAAATCCAGCGCATCATCGGCGATAAACTAACGGGTGGTGCCCCTCATTGAGAGGGTCGCCAAATACCATCCCCCGCTCTTTCAAAAGATGAGTAAATGGATCCTTCTCATTCTTCACATAACAAGCTCGCTCTGAGGCATAAGCGATGAGAAAATAGGCGCTTTTTGGCAACTGATCAAGGGGAAACAAGGGATTAATAACAACAACTTCGTGAGTCTGCAGATTGATCAAAAGAGCTCCTAACAGGCCCTGGATACAGCTCCTTTCTTGCAGCGACGTGGAAGGCAACTCCTCCAACCTCTCAGTAAACGCCAAACGGAGGGTGGGAACTCTCAAAAGCTCAGCTGCAATTTCCCCCAAGGGACGGCTGCAAGCTATTTTGCGCACAGCATCAAAGGTGCGCCAGCCATCGCGTATTGGCCCAAGCTCCAGAGCCTCGGCCTCTTGCGAATTGATAAGCCCTTCAAACACAATCCATCCATCGGCTTGAAAATGGTGATGATGTAGAGCTGTAAGAGCGTAACGCATGCAACAAATTTACCGCTTAGATCGCTATTGGCGCTAGCGAAAAAGGGAAGGATCTCCCTATGCTCTCTCATATGGATCCAATTACAGAATTTCGTTGGTCAATCCCCGATTTACAAAAAAAGCTTAATTATACTTTCGCCGATCAAAATCTCCTCCTTTTAGCCTTCACCCACCGCTCCTTTGTCAACGAACACCGCCACCTTGTCCAACACCACAACGAACGACTCGAATTTTTGGGCGATGCTGTCTTAGGAATGATCATCGCAGAATATCTTTATCACCTCGTCCCTGACATGCCAGAAGGGGAGCTCTCCCACCTGCGCGCCTCTTTTGTCCAGGCGAGCAGCTGCTCCCGTTATCTCGAAAAACTCGACGTCAGTGACACCATTTTGCTCGGCCGCGGAGAGCGCCTCTCCATTGGGCGAGGGCGCGACTCCATTCTCGCCGACCTCTTCGAAGCGATTATTGGCGCCGTTTTCCTCGATGGAGGTTTAGAGGCTGCAAAAAATTTTCTATTTTCCAATTTCGGCCTCGAATTTGCTCAAGCCATCCAACGCCCTGAGCGCAACTTCAAAGCAGAGCTCCAAGATTGGTCGCAACGGATCTATAAAATGACACCCGTCTATGCCGTCCTCGAAGAGCAGGGGCCCGACCATGCGAAGCAGTTCCGAGTCTCTGTTTCGGTCAACAACCAAGAGCTCGGCGTAGGGGCGGGCAACTCGAAGAAAGAGGCGCAGCAACAAGCGGCTGAAGAGGCGCTTAAAGGGATGAAGGATCTACATGGCTAAAGCAAAGACCGTCTGGTTTTGCAACGAGTGTGGCCACAAGGAGCTGAAGTGGGTGGGGCAATGTGCCAGCTGCCGCGAATGGAACACCCTCAAAGAGGAGGTGGAGATCATCTCCCCCCCTAAGTTTGCCGCTCAAACAGGAACAGGAGCCCGCCCGATGCGTTTGAGCGAGGTCAATCTCGCCCAAACCCCACGCATGCAAACGGGGATGCAAGAGCTCGACCGCCTCTTAGGCGGAGGGCTAGTTCCTGGCTCCCTTGTCCTCATTGGCGGAGAGCCAGGGATTGGCAAATCGACACTTCTCCAACAGCTTGCAGGCGGCATTTCGCAAAAGGTGCTCTATGTCTGTGGAGAAGAATCGGTAGAGCAAACTGCTGAGCGGGCAAAGCGGCTCGGCATTAGCGCAGAACATCTCTACTTCTTATGCGAAACTGACTACACGCTGATCAAAGGGCACATCGACGCGCTCGAGCCCACCATCGTCGTCGTCGACTCGATCCAAATTGTCTATAAGGCAGAGCTCAGCTCGGCGCCTGGATCTGTCACCCAAGTGCGCGAAACGGCCTCTGAGTTCATGCATCTGGCCAAAGGGAGAAATATCACCATTTTTCTCGTCGGCCATGTGACAAAATCGGGGGAAATTGCTGGCCCCAAGGTGTTGGAACATCTCGTGGACACCGTCCTCTATTTCGAAGGGGACCGGCAACAAAATTATCGCCTCTTGCGCGTTGTGAAAAACCGCTTTGGCCCCACAGATGAAATCGCCGTCTTTCAAATGAGCCCCTACGGCCTTTGTGAAGTCCCTAACCCCTCCCAAATCTTTCTCGAAGAGAGGCGCGCCTCAGTGCCTGGCTCTGTGATCATCCCCACATTGGAGGGGACACGTCCATTTCTCGTCGAAGTGCAGGCCCTTGTCACCGAAACCCCCTTCCCCAACCCCTCCCGCAAGGTCACAGGAATCGATCCCAACCGCCTCGCCCTTCTTTTAGCCGTCCTCGAAAAAAAACTGAAATACCGCCTCTTTAACTGCGATGTCTTTGTCTCGGTCGCGGGGGGATTGAGGATCAAAGAGCCCTCTGCCGACCTAGGGATTCTCCTCGCCATTGCCTCTTCGTTTTGCAACGTCTTTTTACACCCAGAAACGGTGGTGCTCGGAGAGGTGGGCCTTGGAGGGGAAATTCGGGCCGTTTCAAGGGTGGAGCTGCGGATCAAAGAGGCGCAAAGGATGGGCTTTTCGCGCTGCATTCTCCCTAAAAGAAATCTCAAAGGACTAGCCACAACTGGTTTGAAACTCGTTGGAGTCGACCTTGTCGAGGAGGCGATCGATGCATTCATCCAAGGTTAAACCCAAGGTTAGAGTCGGCTGCCGCCCCTCCCCTTTATCCTTGAGCCAGTTTCATGAATTGCAACAACTTGTCGATTTTCCTCTCGAGGCCGTTCCCACAGCGACTACAGGGTGTCTCGACCGATCGATCTCCCTCCGCTCCTTAGACAAAACAGATTTCTTCACCCGAGAAATTGATCAACTTCTCCTTGAAAAAGAGGTGCGCCTTGCCCTCCATTCTGCAAAAGACCTGCCAGATCCCTTACCCCAAGGGCTCGTCTTAGCAGCCCTCACAAAAGGGCTCGACCCCGCTGATGCTCTCGTCTTTCGCCCCTACGAAGATCTCGCCACGCTCCCTCAAGGCTCTATTGTGGCGACGAGCTCGCAGAGGCGCGAAGAGGCAGTGAGCAAGTTGCGCAGCGATTTTCGCTTTGTCGATGTGCGAGGCAATGTCAATGAGAGGCTGCAGCTCCTCTATGCGGGGAAAATCGACGCTTTAGTCGTCGCCGAAGCTGCCCTCATTCGCTTAGGGCTCACCGACCTCTCTCGGATCCGCCTTCCAGGAGAAACCGCTCCTCTTCAAGGACAATTAGCGGTAATTGCGCGAAGTGACGATGTGGAAATGCAACTGCGTTTGGCGCACCTCGACTCGCGCCCACTCAAACGGGTCGCCTACTTTGGCCTCGATCCGACCCATTTTGCAACTGATGGTCTTCTCTTTCATCTCCCCCTCATTGAGATTGAGCCGCTTGAAACCCCCTCTCTTGCAGAAACACTCACAAAGGCCTCTCACATCCTTTTTACGAGCAAAACCACCGTCAAACTGCTCATCGAGCGGGTGGGAGTAGATCTCTTAAAAAGCAAAACGCTCCTTTCGATCGGCAAAGTCACAACAGCGCATCTAAAAAGATGGGACCTTTTCCCTGTGACGGCTGAAGAAGAAACTGCTGAAGGTCTCTTGCACATGCTTCCACAAAACACCTCTCACGTCGCCTACCCCCATTCGACATTGGCAAGACCCGTGATCTTCAAGGCATTGGAAAGCCGTCCTCACACGGCTATTCCCCTCTATACCCCTCGCCCCCACCTCCCCTTCGCCCTCGACCTCCAAGCGATCGATGAACTGGTCTTTACCAGCCCCTCGACGGTGTTAGCCTTCGAGCAACTCATCGGTTTTTTGCCTACAGGCAAAAAAATCTCCGCTCAAGGACAGGTGACGCAAGCCGCCATCGATCTCTTGCAACTAAGAGCTAAACAGAGTATTTCTTGAACAAATCACCATGAGGAGCAACGCATGAGTTTTAAAAAGCAAACACTTCCCGAACTCCCCTACGATTTCTCAGCCCTTGAACCTGTCATCAGTGGCCAGATCATGGAGGTGCATTACACAAAGCACCACAACGGCTATGTCAATAATTTCAACGCTTTATTAGACAAAGTAGAGGAAGCAGAGGCAAAAAATGACCTCCAAAAACTGATCAGCTTGCAAGCGGGACTCAAGTTCAACGGGGGAGGACATATCAACCACTCCATTTTCTGGACCAACCTCGCCCCTAAAGGCAAAGGGGGAGACCTGTCAAAAGAATTAGAAAAAGCGATCTCCTCTAAGTATGGCTCCCTTGAAAATATGATTAAAAAATTTACATCCACTACTGTAGCCATCCAAGGCTCTGGGTGGGGATGGCTCGGCTACTGCCCTGGAGGAGACACTCTTCGCATCACCACCTGTGCGAACCAAGATCCTTTGAGCACTCAAGGGCTTGTCCCCCTGCTTGGCATCGATGTCTGGGAGCACGCTTACTATCTTCAATACAAGAGTGCAAGACCCGACTATCTCAAGGCAATTTGGGATGTGATTAATTGGGCCAATGTGAGCCAGCGCTACGCAGCAGCAAAAGGACAATGCAAAGCATGTTGTTCATGTAAATAGACTTAAGTTTCTCATTGCACTTTTTTTCTAAAAAAAAGCGCAATGAGAATACCCCAACTCTTGTGTAATTGAACCAAGGGGATTATAATAAGCGGCTATGGGATTATTTTTTTCACGCAACAAACCAAAGATCAAGGTTCAATCTAGTCGGAAAGATGGCTTTAGCGGCTGGGTCAAGTGCACCGACTGCAGGGAGATGATCCACGCTAAAGACTTGGAAAAAAATCTCTCCTGTTGCCCTAAGTGCAACCACCACTACCGCATTAATGCCCCCGAACGGATCGTCACTCTCGTCGATGAGGGAAGTTTTAATCCCCTCTACGAAGAGATCCGCCCTGTTGATAAGTTAGAATTTGAGGACACGGAAAAATATAGCGATCGGATCAAGCGGGCGAGCAAGCAATCGGGAATCACTGAAGCTATTTTGACCGGAACGGCAAAAATCGAAAATATTTCTGTATGTCTTGGAGTGATGGACTTCCGCTATATGGGGGGGTCGATGGGATCGGTGGTGGGAGAAAGGCTCACGCGCCTGATCGAGCATGCTTGCGAACACCAAATGCCTTTGATCATTGTCTCGGCCTCTGGAGGCGCTCGCATGCAAGAATCGGTCTTGTCGCTCATGCAGATGGCTAAAACAGCTGCTGCCTTAGCTCGCCTGCATGAGGCAAAAATCCCCTATATTTCCGTGCTTACTAATCCCACCTCAGGGGGTGTGACTGCTTCTTATGCGGCGTTGGGAGATGTCACGCTCGCAGAACCAGGCGCGCTCATTTGCTTTGCAGGTCCAAGAGTCATTGAGCAGATCATCAAACAGCAGCTGCCTCCAGGAGCACAACACTCTGAGTTTCTTCTCAAACATGGGATGATCGATTGCATTGTTTCCCGCCATGACTTAAGACTTAAGCTAGCGACTCTATTAGGCTATCTCACCGGCAACGAAAAAGAGCCTCGGAAAAAGGCGCTTGTGAATGTCCCCAAAGAGGTCTCTGCGACACTTTCTGCGAAACTCAACAAGCTGATAGGGAATCTTGGATAACGCCATCGAATTGCCAATCTTAGTGGAAGAAGAGGCGCAAGTCCCCTCTTATGCCACCATCGGCGCTGCAGGCGCCGATCTCTCTGCCCATATTAAAGAACCCCTCATCGTTGAGCCAGGGAGGACCGCATTGGTTCCTACAGGCCTTAAGGTGGCGATTCCAGAGGGGTTTGAACTGCAAGTGAGACCCAGAAGCGGTCTTGCCTTGCGCTATGGGATCACCGTCTTAAATACTCCTGGCACCATCGACAGCGATTATCGGGGGTCAATCGGGGTGATTTTGATCAACCATGGTCACGAGCCTTTCCGCATTGAACCGGGGATGCGCATCGCACAGCTCGTCCTCTGTAGAGTTTTTCAAGCCCGCTTTGTTGCCCATGAAAGCCTCCTCGCTTCAACGCGTGGAGAAGGGGGCTTTGGCAGCACGGGCACAGGATCAAAATGTCCGTAGATAACATCAGCAAATATTTTAACGAAAAACTTGTTATCTTCCTCGAAGGGACGACCCGCGATGAAGTGCTAAGGGAGCTTGTCGACCAAGCGACAAAGGCGAAAAAAGTCAAAGAGCCCGACCTCTTCTTCAAAGCAGTTTTAGACCGGGAAAAACTGGTCTCCACAGGCATTGGAATGGGAGTAGCTATCCCTCATGCGAAACTGCCCACATTTAATGATTTTTTCCTCGTCATTGGCATTAAGCATGGAGAGGGAATTGCCTGGGATGCCCCCGACGGAGCTCCTGTCCGCCTCGTTTTTTTGATCGGTGGGCCCGATAATCGGCAAACCGACTACTTGCAGCTCCTCTCCCGCCTCACTACAGCCCTCAAAAATCCTGAGCGGCGCAAAAAAGCGCTCCTCGTTGAGTCGGCGAAAGAGGTGGTCAACCTCTTTAAAAGTTCTTAATTGATCCCCTAAGATTTAGGTTATATTATTTATGCATAATATACTAAATTTCCTACAATTAAGCTATAGAAAATGAGGAATGATCATGTATACCCAATTAAGTTGAAGAATTGGTTTTTCGTGCCCGCGCCCGTGCCCGACTATCCTCACAAATCGGGCATGGGCAAGGGCGCGGGCACGAAAAACCAATTCTTCATTCAATATGTGTGTATATCCGTTCTCCCACAGAAAGGCTGAACGCCTTGCCGAAATCTTGCTGATCTCCGCCAAGAATTTTTTAAGATTATATTAATATTTTTTACATTAAATCATCAATAATTTTATAATAATTATTATAAAATAGGAGGTCCAATGTACGCAGCTCTTTGCAATATTCCTCAAGCATTAGGATGGGAGAATTTCGAATTCCCCCAAAATTACAACGGAAATGAAAAAGATGATTGGGGCACTCGATTGAAGGTAGTGGATAGTATCGTCCAGCGGATCGCGGAGCTGCGGGGTTTTCCCATCAAAGAGATAAAATTCGAATCTAACGTTATCGCTAAGGATAAACGAGTGCTCGTCCGCTTAAACAAAGATCCCTTCGCATCCCCCGCATCCACTCAAGACAGGGTTATTGTCCCTTCAAGCTGGCTTCTGCACACCAATGATCTCTCCAAGCAGGCTAATCCCTCTTCAAGAGATGAGATGAAAAAGAACCCCTCATGGATCGAGCCCCTTTTCCAATTCCTTCAAAAAACTACGGCCACTCTTGAAAAAGGCCCCACAACCCTTTTCCAAAAGATCGAAGCAGAAGAGACATGGCTTATAGGGCACAAGTTATCCGGACGAGGACTAGATCGATCCTCTTTAGCCCTTGTTTTTATGATTCAACATGAGCTTGGCCATGTGCATCACAACCACTCCGCTAATCGGGATCGCCATCGCAAACAGGCCTGCTTTGCGGGAGCTGCCGCCTTTCTTGCGGTCGCATTCATAGGAGCGAGAGTGAGCATGTCGGCGCGCAAAGTGCCTCTTGCAATAGGATTTGGGGTCTTAGCACTTGGCAGTGGCGTCCTCACAAAAACGCTCTCTCTCTCTCGCCTAGCGCGCAAGCAAGAACGAGAAGCCGATCTTTTTGCCACCAGTGCTGGAGAACCTTCTCTCAGACAAAACACGATTAGTGGGGGAATTGTACTTTTTCAAGTGGCTTTGGAAAGTGGACGAGAGGCAATCAAGCATCACAAACTGAGAAAAATCCTGTTCGATGATGAGGGAAACACGCGCTATTTCTTCGACCTCGAGCACCCCCCATCCACAAAAAGGTTAAGATCTCTAAAGCTCGCTGCCTCTCAAGACAAGAAAAGTATATAGATTTTTCTCTGTTTTAAGAATTTTTTATTAAATTGCTGAGTCTCTGTTTATTAATTATAATTTAATTTTTAAAAATTCGCATTTAAATTAAAAATAATAGTGTAATTAGGGGGTTAAATGAGGAGACGATCGTGTACAAAGACCTTCGAAATATTCCAAATGCTCTGGGTTGGGAAAACTTCGAGCTTCCAGGTAACGGAACGTCTGAGGACTCTGGGAAGTCCGGACTCAAGCAGTGAACGCAATCGTTCAGGAGATCGCAAGACAGCGCGGATTTAATTAGAAAATTTTTAATATTACTCAAGAAAATACTAAAATCTTAGCGCGCGTCATCGTTACGATCGAGGACAATCCGTTTGCCACCCCTTCTGCACAGAAATACCGTCTCAATATCCCTTCGAGCTGGCTCCTCCTCTCTGAGGAACTTCCGGCCAACTCTAACCCCTCTACAAGAGAGGAGATGGGGAAAAATCCCTCTTGGGGCACTGACCTTGCACAAGATATCAAGAAGAAGAACCCAGAGAGCAAGTACCAAGGGCCAAAAACACTCTCCGATAAAATCATTGCCGAAGAAACATGGTCTGTAGGGCTAAAATTAGCCAAATGCGAGCCAAATGAGCGTTCTTATGCTCTTACTTTTATTATTCAACACGAACTTGGCCACGTCCACCACAAGCACAATGCGACAGGTCCAAGCCAAAGGAAGAAAGCTTGGGGCCCTGCTAGCGTCGTCTTTCTTGCCTCTTCTTTGCTAGAAGGAGGCGCCGCCTTTTTCCTGCACAAATTGCCCCTCAAATTCTTCATCCCTATTTGCGCTGGCTTCGGAAGCACATCGATCTTTAGCGGAGCTCTCACACGGGCCTTAGTGTCGTCTCGTTTGCAGCGCAGTGAAGAGCGACAGGCCGATTGCTTTGGAGTCTCCTCAGACAACAAAGAGCTGGCACAGCATTCGAAAAAAGGAGGAGAAGTCCTCTTCCAAGCCGCTTTAGAGAGTGGTAGGGAAGCGCGAGGGAACATGGGGAAAAAATTATTTTTAATAACCAGGGAGATCTGCGCTACTTTGCCAATCTCGACCATCCTTCCTTCGAAGAAAGAAAAAATAACATCGCCAATTGACCAAAAGAGCAGCTCATCCTAGAGTCACATCTATGGATCTCAAATTAGAAGATGTCGCGCAGCTGCTCAGTGTTTCTCTCGAGACTGTCGAGGGATGGATCGGTGAGCGCAAAATTCCCTCCTACAAGATTGATGGACAATACCGCTTTTCGCGCCAAGAAATCGAAAGTTGGATGTTGCAAGAGCGGGAGCTCGTCGAGCCAAAGATCACTGACCATTGGGAGGGGCTCCATAAGTTTAGCCTCTATCGAGCCCTTAACCGGGGTGCGCTCTACAACAACCTCAAAGGGAAGACCAAAGATGAGCTCATTCGCAATGCGATGGGGCAAATGGCTCTTGCCTTTGGGCTCGATGCTGCGGTCCTTTCTGACCTTCTCTTAGATCGAGAGCGGCTCATGTCGACAGGAATGGGAGGAGGGATTGCAATCCCTCATACAAGAGACTTCCTCTTACGCCAACATTTTGACATCGTCACGGTTGTTTACCCTGAAGAGCCCATCGAATTTGGGGCCATTGATGCAAAGCCCGTGCATACCCTCTTTTTCCTCTTTGCCTGCGCCGATACCCACCATTTGGAGTTGCTTGCCAAATTGGCTCACTTTGCCAACAGCGAGCCCAATAGGCGCCTCTTGGAAGAACGCCCTACTAAGCAAGCGCTCCTCTCTCATGTCCGAGGGTGGGAGCAAGGGATCAAGAGCTGCTCTTAGAGATGTCTTATTTTTTTTTCCATTGGAGGAATCGTATAGGTCGTGTCGCCGACTTGCCAAGTAAATCCATAACTTAAAATTAACCTGCAAAGACTATTGCAGCTAAATGTCTGCTCTGTTTGCTTGAGAACATCGAGCTGATTTCGTAGAGAACGCCGAGCGCTCTCCTCTGTGCTCCCATGCTCACTGAATTTCCTCTGGATATCTAATTGAGCATACCGAAGGTATTTTTCGTAGGAGAAAATACTGTCAGAGTCGAGACAGCGGAGCGGATGGTCAAACGTGATTTCGGGAACATCAAAATTATTTTCGTCTTTTATGTATTGCATTCCCTGTAGGATTTGAAAAAGAGAGTGAGTACCTATGTGCTCCAAAATCCATTCACGAGCTTCTTGTAACCTAAATTGAAAAAGCTTGCATGATTACCCGTGGAGTAAGCCTTGCGATCTTTGCAAGAGCAAGCGTCTTGCCAATTCTGGAGATCAAAAAAATCTCCATATTTACTGAAAATCTGAGGAGACACGACAGCGCCTGAATAAATGGAGACCGTTCGGAATTTATCAATATTTTCTTTTGCAAAGCACCCTACACTTTCTTTCCCCTGAAGTACTGGGTGTTTTGCAATCCGTAAACTTGGCCATTGGAGAGGAAAAATCCCCTCTTTAACAAAAAGCTTTTGATGCTTTGGAGGAGCTTTACTGATGGTCTTCTCAGGTGAGCAGTAGCTCACATCTCGCCACTCTTTATAGCTGGAGCCACTCAGGCGCTTCTGCCTTATACACCAAATTCTTCAGGTTATTTCCGTATATCCGAGGCTGGGAACAAGGGGATCAAAAGCTGCTCCTAAAGAGGACTCTTCACACATTCTTAATCATCCACCTCTTAATGGGTTAGCTCTCTTATTCATAAGTTAATAAATTTTTACTTTAATTATGGAAAATATTACAATCATGTAAGTAAATAAAAGGTTTATTACTAATATGTATACAGCTCTTTGCAATATCCCTACACTTCTCGAATGGAAAGATTTTAAGTTTGATCCGTGCCATCAAGGAAATGAGTCTGATAGCTGGAAGATTCGGGCTGCTGCAGTGAACAAAGTGGTTCAAGAAATTGCAAAGCAGCGTGGATTTATTGACCCTCCACAGGTCGCGATTAGCAATCCGTTTATCTCTCCTTCGGCACCACCCGATACCATCTCTATCCCCTCGGATTGGCTCTTATGCAAATCAGAAACTCGTAATCTACCTAAGAAAAAAGCGACGTTTGTTGAATCTATTGGAAAAACAATCACCAATCTCAAAGGTTCACACCCAGATCCAACACTTCCGCAATTTGAGAGCGGGTTCATTCGTTATCACATATCCCTGAGCAAAGAGGAGGATAGAGATATTTCTTGTGCCTTGTTATTCATCATCCAACATGAGATGGGTCATATTCACCATCAACATGTAAAAGCTCCTTTAGTCAATATAGGCGCCGGATTGGGGGTCTTTTTAACTTTTTCTGCCATAGGGATGGTAGGGCTTCGCAATACCCTATCGCGTGGATGGTCTCTCAAAGCATGTGCCACCCTCTTTGCAGCATCTGAAGGATTAGGCCTTGTCGGTTTTTTCGTGACTTATCTACGCATAACTTCTCATATAAACTGCCAAAGAGAGCGAGAAGCTGATTCTTACGCTGTTAAGGCCGAAAATCCTCTTCTGAAATCTCTTTCAAACTATGGCGGCGCCGTCGCATTTAAGCATCGTTTAAATATAGAAAGATTTTATGAAAACCTCGAGCAAAACGCTATAGATCGACTTCAAGGGGTTAAAAAATGGATGGCCCATATGCGCAGCGTGTGGCAGGGGATTTGTTCTCATTTCAGCCAGACACACCCCCCTTCCCAAGAAAGGCTGAAGGCTCTAAAGGCTGAAGGCTCTTGAGCAGCTTTCCTCCCCCCTGTTAGGAATTAGGAAGCTGTCGCCACCTGCTCTTCGCTCGCCTTCACCACAATCTTGCCATCTTCCACGGTCAACGTACAGTTATAGCCCTGACCGCCCCGCTTAAGCATTTCAGAGGCGAGCGGATCTTCAACCATCTCTTCGATCGCACGGCGCAACGGACGCGCTCCCATCCCAGGGTTATATCCCCCCTCAACGAGCAGAGCGCGAGCTTTATCGTCGAGAGTGAAGAAGATCTCCCTGCGCGCCAAGCGCTCTTGCACTTTCGCGATCTCGAGATCGACAATTTTCTCCAAACTTTCTTTGGCCAAAGCGCGGAAGACGACAATGCCATCTAAGCGGTTCAAAAGTTCTGGCTTGAAGTACTTATCCATCTCTTTTTTGACTTTTTCCTTCATCGCCTCATAGTCGCTCGTGACTTCTCTAGCTCCAAAGCCCACTTCCGTCTCTTTCTGAATGAGGTTAGCCCCCAAATTCGACGTCATGATGATGATCGCATGTCTAAAGTCGACCTTGCGCCCCATGGAATCGGTGAGCCGCCCCTCTTCGAGAATTTGGAGGAGGATGTTGGTGACATCGGGGTGAGCCTTTTCGATTTCATCGAATAAGATGACACTGTAAGGGCGTTGGCGCACTTTTTCGGTCAGCTGCCCCCCCTCTTCGTGCCCTACATAACCTGGAGGCGACCCTGTCATGCGGGAGACGGCGAACTTTTCCATGTATTCGCTCATATCCACTTGGATGAGCGCATCTTCTCTCCCATACATGTGCATGGCCAGTTGCCTTGCGAGGAGCGTTTTCCCGACACCTGTTGGCCCTAAGAAAAGGAAGGAGCCTGTGGGGCGCATCGGGTCTTTGATCCCTGTGCGGCTCCGTCTGATCGCCCGGCAGATGATATCGACCGCTTCATCTTGGCCGATGATCTGCTTATGCAAGGCCTCTTCCATCTTGAGAAGGCGAGAAGATTCTTCTTCAGTCAATCGGTTGACAGGGATATGGGTCACCTTAGCGACGACAGCGGCGACATCATCATCATCGACAATCGCCTTATGCTCCTCTTTGCTGTGTTCCCATTCTGATTGCCTCTTTTGGAAGTCCTCACGCAGCGTCTTCTCCTGGTCGCGCAAACGGGCAGCTTTTTCATACTCTTGCGCAGCGATCGCCTCATCTTTACCGCGGCGCGTCTCTTCGATCTGGGCCTCTAGCTTCCCAAAATCTGCCGGTTGATTCATCGACGCAATGCGCGTTTTAGCCCCAGCTTCATCGAGGAGATCGATCGCTTTATCGGGAAGGAACCGGCCCTGGATGTAGCGATCTGAGAGACGCGCTGCAGCTTCTATCGCAGCTGGCGTGTATTGGCAGTGGTGGTGGGACTCATACTTCTCGCGCAATCCATTGAGGATTTCTATCGTGTCCGCGACAGAAGGGGGTGCCACTTGCACCTTTTGAAAGCGCCGCTCTAAAGCCGCATCTTTTTCGATATGTTTGCGGTACTCGTCGAGGGTTGTCGCTCCAATGCACTGGAGCTCTCCTCGAGAAAGGGCGGGCTTGAGAATATTGGAGGCATCAATGGCCCCTTCGGCAGCTCCTGCTCCTACAATGGTATGGAGTTCATCGATGAAGAGGAGGATGTTTCCCGCTTTGCGGATCTCATCCATTACCGCTTTGATCCGCTCTTCAAACTGCCCTCGGTATTTCGTCCCAGCAATCATCAGAGGCAAATCGAGGGTGATGAGCCGTTTTTTGCGCAAATTGTCGGGCACTTCCCCTTTGATGATCGACTGAGCTAACCCCTCGACAATCGCCGTTTTCCCCACCCCAGCCTCTCCGACCAAAACGGGGTTGTTCTTCCTGCGGCGGCACAAGATGAGGATGAGCCGTTCTACCTCTTCTTTGCGGCCAATCACCGGATCGATCTTCCCTTGACGGCACGCTTCTGTCAGGTCATACCCGTAGGCCTTGAGGGCCGGCATTTTTTCAGCAGCAGCGGGAGTTGCCCCCGGCCTTTGCTCTTTCGCCGTTCCCCCAGCTCCAATGGGAGGGAGGTGGAGGTTGAAAGTCTCTAACTCTTTGAGCACCTCTTTACGCACCTCTTTGAGGTTCACATTGAGATTCTCAAGGACTTGAGCCGCAACACCATCCGTCTGACGCAACAGGCCCAGCAGCAGATGCTCTGTCCCCACATAGTTGTGGTTCAAGTTCGCCGCCTCTTCATTGGCAAATTCGAAGACCTTCTTCACACGTCCCGTCAAGGCTGGATCGCCATAGACTTGCATTTCGGGGCCAAAGCCGACTAGCTTTTCCACCTCTGCGCGAACGGTATCGAAGTCGAGGTTAAGATTGCGCAAAACATTGACGGCAACCCCTTGTCCCAGCTTTAGGAGGCCTAGGAGAATATGTTCGGTACCTAGATAGTTGTGATTCATCCGCTGCGCCTCTTTCTTAGCGAGCTTGATCACTTGTTTTGCGCGATTTGTGAACTTGTCAAACATGAATATTGATCCTCTACCCAATTAACTTCGAGAATTAGCTTACCGTGCTCCTGCCCCTGCCCTTGCCCAATTGACTAAAGTCATCGGGCAGAGGCAAGGGCGGGGACACGAAAAACCACCTCTTCATTCAAGGTGTGTGCAGCTTAAAGCATCTCTCAACAAACTGGGAAGCAAGGATTTCAGCTCACGCAAAAACTTTCACCTTCCAATTTGCTGGGACTGCCCTAGCCTGAGGGTATGAACGGTAACGATTATTTGCAAACGGACAAACGCTCAATAACTTAACTGTTATCAGCCCCCAAATATTTCCTCATATCAGACAAAACTAAGGGAGTTTTCCGATGGAATATGGGATACTGTAATGTTCTAAGAACTGTTTGTTTTCAAGGATATATACACGAAAAATTGGGTGAGCATATGAAAAACTGGGAAGTCATTGATACAGGAAGCCGCACAGCCAGCGAAAATATGGCCCTCGATGCAGCACTTTTAGAGTCTCTGAAAAATACCCCCCGCCCCATCGTCCATCTCTACGATTGGGCGCACCCTGCAGCCACCTACGGCTATTTTCTCAACCCCTCTTTGCACCTCAAAGACAACTCTGGACTCGATATCGCTCGCCGCCCGACAGGAGGAGGCCTCCTCTTTCACACTGCCGACTTAGCCTTCTCGATTCTCCTGCCCCAAGGGCATCCTGGAAACACTCAGAACGTCTTTGCCAGATACACATGGGTAAATGAGCGGGTTTCTCAAGCGATTGAAAAAATCGCGCCTTTGAAGACTTCCCTGCTCACTACCCATCCTGAACCGAAAATCGGAGAGGCGGAAAATTTTTGTATGGCAAAACCCACGGTCTATGATATCATGGTTAACGAAAAAAAGGTGGCAGGTGCCGCACAAAGACGAAAACTCTGGGGGTTCTTGCATCAAGGGACCATTTCCATTGGCTCTCTACCGATTCAATTTCTCACGGAGGTGTTACAGAGCGAAGCCATTGCAAGGGCGATGCAACAGAACACCTATGCGTTATTAGAAGATGGGTGGAACCAAACCGACTTGATCTCAACGCGCAAAACACTCCAGAAGGGCTTATGCGACATTTTTTTAAGCGAGGAGTAGACATGATAAGAGAAGACGCTTCATCTCAAATGGTGGCTTTGGGAAAGCCTAAGTCTAAACCCGAGAGCCCCGATGAAGCCCCTCTTGATACCATTCCAAATCTTTGGCCAGATGCCGATTACGAAGTTTGTGTCACCTACACCGAATTTGTCTCCCTTTGCCCCTTAAGTGCTAGGCTCGACTTAGGCGAGATCAAAATCACCTACGTTCCCTCCACAAAATTGATCGAGACCATGGCTTTAACAACCTACCTCGAAAGCTTTCGGAATTACACCTGCTTTCTCGAATGCGCCGTCAATAAAATTTGTTACGACTTGGGGGAGGCTCTTGAACCTGTTCGCCTCGAAGTCCTTGGCCGATTTCGGCAACGCGATTCGATTTCTGTCTCCCCCATTGCCCGTTGGAAAACGAAAGAGAACATGCATTAATCGACCGTTTAGGCTAAACTGACGTCATGCTCAGTTTTTTGCGCCGCTATCAACGTTTTTTCTTTATTATCATCACCGCTGTGATCGTCACTTCGTTTTCTTTTTTTGGAAGTTACGGAGCCCTGACCAACAAGGTGCAAGACGATCCGATTGCCTTTACCCGGATCGATGGGAAGGAAATCTCCCTTTCCAAGCTGCACCACATGCAACGTTTTTTAGCTTCTGATCAGATCGACAAGTTCCTCATCGGGGGGATGTCTGGCGCCAATGGCCTCAATGACGGGGTTGTGCGCACTGACATCCTCGGAACGGGAATTGGCCGCCTGCTTGCAACAGAATACCTCGGCGCCCTCCTTCCTGAACTTAAGATTCGGGCGCAACGGGAGCGGCGCTACACACCCTATGTCCACCCTTCAGCTCCTTTTATCAGCGCTGAAACCATTTGGGAACACTATGCCCCCCAGGTCAAAGCCACCTATGACGCCTTGATCGATGCTAACGATCCCCTTTCGGCCGATGCCTTTGCACAACGCACCTTGCTCTATTTAGCCCAAACTTCCTTTCCGCAGCAAGCGCTGAAGCAAGTGGTGCAGATGCAAGAAAAGGCCTACCAATGGATTGAGCCCGACCCCATTTTACCCCAACGGGACTTGAATCTCTTCGGCTACCATTCGTTGGAGAATTGGTTCGGCTCTCGCTTTTTAACCCTTGTTAGCGAATTTGTGATCAATGCAGCAGCGGAAGCTCAAAAGCACGGTTATTCGGTCTCAAAAGAAGAGGCGTGGAGTTCGCTCGTCTCAATCGCAAAGGTCAATTTCGAGCGGCTTCAGAGAAGCCCCTTTCTGACAGCAACGACGCCCGAACAATTTTTGAGAGGCGAACTCGTCGATCTTGGTCTTGATCAAGCTGCGGCTACCGAAGTGTGGCAACAGGTCCTCCTTTTCCGCCGCTACTTTGACGACAAAGGCTCTTTGGCCCTCCTCGACCGCTTCGCCTTTGATCAGGTCTACTCCTTTTTAGGGCAAAAACTCGATGTGACCCGCTATACCCTCAGTCCACAACTGTTCTTGAAAAACAAGGGCGATTTGGCAGAATTTCAAATCTACCTCGCAAGTGTCGCCGCCGATGAGCGGGACCTCCCCCTAAAATTTAAACCCGCAGAAGCTGTCCCCCCCGAGCTCGCTTTCCGCTCCTTTCGCTTACGGATTGCGCAGGCAAATAAGGGGGATTTGCGCCGTCAAATTCCGGTGCGCGCCTTGCTCGATTGGCAGCTCGAGGAGGCTAACTGGAATCTCCTCACCCTCGAAATCCCCCTCCTCAACCACACTGCTACAGGACGTGATGAACGCTTTGCCTCTCTCGAATCGCTCGATCCTCAACAAAGAGCGCGTGCTAACACCTTTGCCCAAAATGCGCTGATCGCTGCCCACCCCGAATGGTTCCAAGAGGCTCTTGATGAGGCAAACGTTGAGGAGAAAGAGATTGCGATCTTCCTCGCTGGTGGAAAAGATCCCCTCCCCAATTTGACAGAAAGAAAGGATCTCATCGCCTTCCTGGATGCTCTGGTTCAAGGGCAAACTGCCGACTATACCCAAAGCGAAGATGCCCTCTTGCGCCTCGAAGTCCTCAGCACAGCCCCCCTCCAAGTCGCCTCTTTCGCTCAAGCCCGTGCAAGTGGTTCTTTAACCGATTTAACACGCCGCAAGCTCTTGGCGCATTACCAAAAAATGAGAGAAGCTGATCCTGCCCCCTTTCTCGATCGAGAGGGCAATTTTAAGCGCTTTGCCGATGTCCAAGAGATCGTAGCAGCCAATTATTTCTCTCCCTTGTCCCTCACTGACGAGGCTGCTCACCATCGCTTCGACCTCTACCTTGAACAAGTGCGCTTAATCGGAGAACCCATTCAATTTGAAGGGCTTGCCTCTCAATGGCAAGTGCAAGAGCAAAGAGAGCAAATGAGCCGTGGACAAGGGCTGGATGAGCTCTTTGAGCTGAAAGAAGGGGAGTTATCTCGCTTGTTAAGCACACAAGGCCATCTTCCTTCATTTGTAAAAATTATTGGACATCGAACCAGCGGAACTGTAGATATAGCGGTAGAACAAGCGCAACAAGCATTAGCTGCAGAAGCTAAAAGAGAGCTTATGCGAGATCTGCTTCAGATCATGCGCGAGAAGAACGGGATAAAACTACAGGAGGATGCTTAAAAGTGCATGCCCAAACTTTCGAAGTCCTCGGCGGATGTCTCTACCTTCCTAAAGGACGCTCTCTTCGCAGAGCTCATGCTCTGGATCCTACCCCCTCATTAACAGGAGAAGAACGCTTTGCAGATGTAGCCTTAGGCTGGAACGAAGAGGGGCTCCACGTTCGGATCGATGTTGAAAATCCTTATGGCCAAGTCAATTGCGAAAATGTCCATCTTGGAGATGCAGTCGAGCTATTCATCGATACCAGTGATGCTAAGGGGGAACTCACTCCTCACTGTCACCATTTCACATTTCTTCCTGGGGGCGTTTCTAATGAAGTGCGCTTCACTACTACCACCACTGAACGGGGCTATCTTCTAGAAATCCATCTCCCTACCCAGGTTCTTAGAGGCTATGATCCTGAAACGTCAGAACGCATTGGCTTTAGCTACCGGATCTCACGGGGACCTCTGGGCGCTCAGCATTTTTGTTGCTGTACCTCTTCAGAAGATCTCGCCACGAAGCCCTCTCTTTGGGCGAGTTTGTGGTTAGAACGGTAAGGAGATGCTTCGTTCATAGTGAGCGATAGCATATATAAAGCTTCTTCGTAGGACTCCTCATATTCCCATTTGAGAGATGGAAAAGCACTTCCCTGTTCAAAGGTCGAGTAGAGTGCGATTCCCTCTATCAACTCTGCCTTCCCTATTTCTGGGTCGTGCAACACACCTCCTGAAGCACTGCAAGGGAGAATGGTAATGCCCACTTCTTCAATCGACAGAGAGTGATTTTTCAAAAAACCGCATAATCTGGCATCCGAGTTGAGATCTCCCAAAAAATCCTGACAAGCATGGACTAAGACTTTGCGAGCTTCAGCTTTTTGTAAAGGACCTTGGATTTTGAAGGCGAGCTCCAGGTATTGGATATCCCCTCCTGGCATACGCACGCATTCTCCCACGGGCTGCATGTGGTATTTTGTACCTAAGCACATGATATTGCGCGCTAGAGCTCTGTCGACAGCCCTTTCCTCGGGGCACCTGCGGTGGCAAGCACTGCATGTGAAACAGCTCAAGAGTAACAATAGAGACAATAAAGCCTGACTTAAGCGCATTCTCTTCCCTCGTCGCGAGCAATAGAGGGGTTAAAATCAAATGTCTCTCTAAATTTGAGAAGTTCGCTTTTTAGTTTTTCTTTGTGCTTTCCAGGAGTGTGTCTCTCTCCTGGCATCGTCGGCTCGATCTGAGAGAGAATGACGAGCTTATCATGCTCTTGGAACAATAAATAGCCTCTTGTGGAAGGCACATATTCTCCCCAGATCTGCTTGAAGAGCCCTGTTCTCTCGATAGAGATCAGCACGAAAAGGGTAGTATCCCCGATCATTTCCTCTGCTATGACCTCGACTTTGTACATTTTGAGTGACTCGCTGCGCTCACCACTCAGAAAAATTTACAAGGCGAGAAATAGAAGTTGATAGAGAGCTTCCACTTCGCATACTGATTGTTTTAATGCGACAAAAGGTAGGCGACAATGGACTCTCTATCTCCCGAAATTTTAGCAATCTTATCTCCTTTTGCGATACTTTTTTCAAAACCCTCTTGGGAGAAA
>JAFEGQ010000197.1 GCA_018239785.1 Verrucomicrobiota bacterium | reverse complement strand
CAGAATAAACATAGTTTGAAAAAACGTCGGATGAAGGCAAGTCTGAATAGAAAATATCTGTTAGAGTTAGTTGGTATGAAGTGAATTCTTCATGCGGAAGCCCTGCCCCAAAACTCAGGTTACTATACCCAATTAACTTCAAGAATTGGGGTCATCGTGCCAGAGCCCGTGCCCGACTATCCTCACAAATCGGGCAGGGGCGCGGGCACGAAAAACCAATTCTTCATTCAATATGTGTATATGTCTGCATTATACCCTGGGCAGTCTCAATCGTTTTCTTAATCCGTCCAGATTCTTCCAAAAGCCTCAACCTCTCAGATATAAGTTCATCCTTTTCCGTCGTCTTCTGCCCATATCCAATCTGGCGCAAACGGTCTTCGATAGCTCGAAGTTTAATTGCAATTTCTTTTTGTCGATTTTGTTTTAGACCTACAAAATCTTTTATGTAACTTTCAACTTTCCGTTTTTTTTCTTCTAAAATTTTTTTTATTCGATTGGCTTTTTTGTAATTTTTAGTATTCGCTGGAAGCATATGATCATTGACGTACTTGTATGCGGAAAATATCCTCTTCACTTGCTCCCCTTTCTTTGCGATGAATGCCTCCTCTTCACCTACAACTAAGTCCTTACCTGCCACCATCTTTTCCAAAATCTCTTCCGTCTTAATCTTTAATTTATTAACATCTTCCTCCTGCCCCCCCGTTCCACGCCACTCACTGAAGAAAGTCTCAGAAATAACACCGTGGAGTTGGTCTCGACCCCCCCAACTGGTATTGTCTTTATATTTTTCTACAAGAGATTGTGTCGATATTTTATCGATAAACTTATTAAACTTTTTTATAGCACCTTCAATATTCCCACTCGCGGAGAAGACTTCTATTTTTGAGGTCCTTTTGGGAATTATGAGTTGATTTAAGCTTTTTATTAATTTGTTAGCCTCCGCAAAATTTTCTGGGTCTGCGGATGTGTGAAATGCATTAATTTCAATAGTAATGTCCAAAACACGTTTGTCTAATGCGTTGTAAAATTCAGCGCGGCTTCGCTCGAGTTTCACAGAGCTCCACCATATCGAGACCTGATAGAAGAGGTTGCGCAAAGGCCCACTATCTTCTTTCGAGCCCCATTCTTCGATTTTTTCCCTTAATTTTCCGACTTCGTCTGCGAATTCCCTGATTTTTTGATCTCCGCTGTTGTCTATCACCACGCTCTCTCCTCTTCCTCTTATTTATTATTTTTTATGAATTTTTCATCCATTTCACGCAACCTGCGGGCCAATTCCTTGCAAATCTGGAGCAAAATTGCGGGGTGTTGCACAACTAATGTATTAAAATTACTTTTATCCAAAGAGAGAAATACAGAAGGAGCGATCGCCTTCGCGGTGGCCGACCTCGGCTGCTCTTCAAACATCGTCATTTCTCCAAATAGCCCCCCCACTTCTACGTGGGACAAAAAGCGCCCTCCCCGGGTGAGCTCTACTTTTCCCTCATACACGATGTAGAAACGGGTTCCAGGATCTCCCTCGTGAAAAATCGTATCCCCCGCCTTGTATTGTTCTTGCGTCATCCGCTCATCGAGCCTCAGCAACTCTTCGAGCAACAACCCCTGAAAAAAGGGGACATTCTTAAGAAAAAGGAGACGGTTCATAAAAAACTCCCTAGGTTGACGCGCGCGTTTAGGCTGACTTAAATAATCGAGCGCTTTTTTCATGAGAGGAGACATTTTGATAACATCAGGAAGTGAAGGCAAAGCCCCTTCAATCTCCTCCAACACCATCAGTGCTCCGATCGCCAAAAAAAGATCTGGAGCCAAGATGAGCTCTTTAAGGGCCGCCAACACTTTAGGGTGGCAGGTATAGAGCTCAACATCACGGGGGGGGTGCAAAGGAGCATTGAGCCCCTGATGCCGCAAGAGAGGGAGGAGGGCCGCTTTGACACTTTTTGAAGCTTTTCTTCCAAGAATTTCTAGAAAGTGGGCTCTGCGCTCTGCTGGCAAAGAACCGCAAAGATGTTCAATCGCTAAAGCCTCCCCGTGATGTCCTGTCACCTCAGCTATTTCAATCAAGAGAGAGCAAACACGCTGCCGAAAGCTGCGCAAAGCGATACTGACAGGGCTCCAAATCCCCTCCTCTTCTTGCAAACAAATCGGGTATTCCACAGAGCGCTCGACCACCTGAAGCAAAGGGAGCAAATAGGCTTTTCGCGCTTCGACGCCAATGCGACCCATTCTCGCGATGGCGAGCAATGCCGCTTGGGCTACCATCTGCTCCCCCCCTTCAAGATAGGGTTTTGCCGCTGCAAATCCTTGTTCTCCTAGCTGTGCCAGCCCAAGAGCTGCACTGTCCCGAACACTGTCCACAGGATCATTCAGCAGGCGAGCAATATGCTCAGCGCTATTATCAGCTTCAGAGGCAAGAATGAGGTTCACAGAAGCAGACCTAATTTCGGGCCGCTCATGAACGCTCCCTTTAAGTCCTGTTTCGAGCAAATCGGCATGCCCTTCTTTCTGGGTAGCAAGGCAGCCTCCTAAAGCAATCATGGCAGATTCACGCACCTGCCAAGAGGTGTAATGGGCCAATTTCTTCAATAAAGAGATCGCCTCGAGGGTCTTACATCGTCGCACCACCTCGATAAATTCGATCAACGCTTCGTCATCAATTTTTTCAAGATGAAATGCCTCCCAACTGACCGATGCCAGGCGGCGCAAGCCAAGCTGCCAAGCGGCAAGACAAGCCAAGAGCCGCACCCAAGGATCTACGTCTCTTAAAGCCTGTGTCAAGGGAGCCAGGCCAATGGCAATGCGGTGAACTGCAACCCCCGCCAGAGCTCTTCCTCGCACTTTAGCCTCTTGTGATTGGAGCTGATCGAGAAAAAATTGTCGATCACACTTCCCCAAGAGCTCAAATCCTGTGGTCACCAGCACTTCTGTGCGGCAACGCTGCAAAAGTTGAGGTAGCTCGGAAGCATAGATCTGCGGATGGCGGGATTTTGCCGCTAAAAACAGGCCTACTCGCTGCGCTTCATCATCATCACTTCGTAGCAGCCCTACGATCTCTTCTCGATCAGCCGTTGGCACTTGCCCATAGCTTTGCCATCGATGCTCTTTGATGCTCATCTGCCAATATCTGCGGAATAGCCCTCCCATCACCCCCCCAGCTCCCAAAGCCACTACTGTGAACGAGATCGCCACAAAAACGGCTAAAAGAGAGGGCAACTGTCCTTGCAAAGTGAAGAGAATCGCCCCTCCACAACTCATCCCTAAAGCAGAAACCCACTCCCCTACAAGACTTGTGGGACGCAAAAAATGCTCTGGCAGCACAGCGACACTTTGACGCGCCACTAAAAGGTGAAGATCGACAATGTAGAGAAAAAATAAAAAAATAGGAGGGAGGTAGCTATTTAAATTTAAACCCCACCACACAAGAGCGGCCAAGACCAAACAGGGGTAGAGGAGATTAGAGCGCCAAGCCCCAAGACGGTTAGTGAGCCACTCAAAAAACACAAAACAAGGGAAACGGATGATCGCAATCGCTAGGTAAAGCAGAGGAAGAAACGTCCCAATTGCAATGTGTTGCAAAGAGGTTTCAAAGGCAAAAAAAGTGAGGACCTCTCCTTGCAGCAGGCCCCAGATGAGAGGCAGCATGAAATAAAGAAATGCGATCGAGAGGAGCAAAGGGGCAAATTTTCGCAAATCGTGTGGATATCTGCCAGATTCCGCGCGCAAGGTCTCTAAAGTCAAGTCTGAAACAGCCTCTCCCTTGAGAGCAATCCAGCCGCTAAGCAAAAAAAGGAGAAAACAGACCCCACTTAAAACAAGGATGACTTCCAAAGGGCGATCTCGTGCGATAAAAAACCACCCAAGAGCTGCGCCAATAAGGGCTCCCCCGATCTCAAAACGGATGAGCAAGCGGAGCACCTGCTCTCCTTGCGCCCCCTCCACATACTGGGATAAAGCGCTTCTTAAGCGGACGCACACCCCAAAAACAAACACCTGACCCAAAACGAAGAGCAGCAGACCGCTCAAAGCGGGAAAAAATTTGAGAAAAGGGATCAGCACACTATACACAAGAGCCAGGAGCAAGGCCGTCATCGCCATAATCGTAAAGCGAGGCAAGAAAAGCTCCATAAAGAGAAAGGCCAGCCAAAGGATAAAAAGGGTGATCCCTGAAGAAAAAACGGCTGCTGGCACAGCAGAAGGGCCTGCCCATACCAAGAGATCCACGGCCCCTACAATGTGGGCAAGAAAAGCGCATAATTGGGTCAAAAAGGCGAGGCACAGAGTCAAAAGGATGACTTGTTTTTTTCCTCCCCATCTAATGCCTATTCCCGAAGATAAAATCATCAATTGCAGCTGCCTTTTGCCTGCGCTTTCGTTCTCGGCAAAATGCAGGTGCACTTTATGCTTTTATCTTCGGCAATTGGTATAAGTAACAAGAGGCGCCTCCTCATCAGTGATTGAAAGAGCTGTTTTTTTTCGTGCCTATGCCCGACTCACTCTTTTTAAAAATCGGGTACAAAAACTCACTCTAGTGTGTTTAGGTATAATTTTACACAATTGCGCTTGCGAGTTTTGCATCTGAGGCGTAACTTCGTAGGGAAAATGTCTACAGAATCCCAATATCATTTTGCGAGCAAGGAATCTTGGAAAGATTGCCTGCGCGTCCTTAAAAACGCCCTGGAAGAAGATGTGCGGACGGGCGATATTACTTCAGAAGCCTGCATTTCGGCAGACGATGAGCTCTCAGGGCGCCTTGTGCTCAAGCGGGGCGGTAAAATAGCAGGGCTTGCGTTCTTAGAGCCTCTCTTTCAGATGGTCGACCCCAAGGTAGAGGTGCGCCTTTTTGTCGATGAAGGCTCAGAGCAAAGAGCCGGGGTCATTTTGGGAACGATCTCAGGTCCTGCACGGGCGATCTTTTGCGCAAAAAGTGTCGCTCTCAATACGATCCAACATATTTCTGGTATTGCCACCTTGACGGCTGAATTTGTCGATCGGGTCGAGGGGCTGCCCTGCGATATCCTTGACACGCGCAAGACCCACCCTGGCATGCGTCCCTTAGAAAAATATGGGGTGCGCGCTGGCGGAGGGACCAACCACCGTCATGGTTTAGACGATCGCTTTGTCATCAAACACCACCATCTTACCTTTTTATCCCGCCAAACGCGCCATCCTATTCTTGAAGCCGTCAGGAGAGCCCGCCTCTACCGCCCCGACGTGGTGATTGAAGTGGAAACGGAAAATCTCGAGATGGTTAGAGAAGCGCTAGAAGCAGGGGCAGATGTGATTCTTCTTGACCATATGCCTCTTCCAACAGTCCGCCGAGCTGTCAACCTCATCGCGGGGCGCGCCTACGTCGAAGTGGTAGGGGGATTGACCCTTGAACTTGTCCGCTCTTATGCAGAAGCGGGAGTCAACGGAATTTCGGTTCCAGAAATCACGTTTAATGCAACTCCGTTGCCTATTGGATTGCGGTTTTAAATGGCACAACAACACGAACTTGTCCTTAACATCAGCCCTCAGGAGCTTGTGGTGGCTTCCTACATAGGAGACCGTCGTGAAAGTCTCCTCCGCGTGAACCTTGCAGAGGACTGGCAGGCATGGCTCCTAGAATTTTTATTCGACCAAAAAGCAGAGGCCCCCTCGCAATCCCCCTTACAATCTATGGCTGCCTCTACCCACCCCCTCCTTAATGAACCGATCGCACAACTATTCCGCCAAAACGACATTGAACTCACCTTCCTGACACACAACAACAGCTCGATCAAATGCGAAGAAATATACCCAAATAACCTGAAGAATTGGGATTTGGAGCGCGTCAAAGCCCCGGGGTTCGACGATCTCAACCCGCCCAATATTACTAATATTGAACGGGTTGAGATCGTCGAACCGCGGGAGCTTTCACGCAGCTCCACAACCAATTCTTCAGGTTATTTAGGTATAGGAGCCAATCGGATTGCCAACGCTTATGGAGCACGCGCTCTCTTCCAGGGAAAAAATATTATTATCATCGACATTGGCACTTTGATCACCTTTGATGTGTTAAGTCTTGAAGGAGTTTTGCTCAAAGGGGTGACCGCTCCAAATCCCAATTCTTCAGGTTATTTGGATATAAAGGGGGATGACGTTTTAGATATGCTCTTAGGCGGCATGGAGCGGATTGTCAAAAAAATGAGACAAGAACTTCAGATCCCCTTGAGCGTGGTCGCCACCGGAGGAATTCTCGGCGAGGTTGGGGAAGTCGCGCGTCCTTCTAATCAGCTTCTCAAAGAGGGCTTAAAAGAGTTCGTCGACGCTATTAATCCCGAATTGACACTGTACGGCATTCACATAGCATTAAAGGAGCAATTACATGAATACACCCCGTGAATTGGTGTTCGAAGAAGAGGCGCGCAATAAGCTCTTCTCAGGAATCAAACAACTCGCCGACACTGTGGCCGTCACCCTCGGCCCCAAGGGGCGCAATGTGGGCCTAGAGAAAAGTTGGGGCTCCCCCACGATCACCAACGATGGGCGAAGTATTCTGCGCGATATTGACTTACTCGATCAGTATGAAGACATGGGCGCTAAGCTCGCCCGTGAAGTGGGCAATAAAATTAAAGATATCGCAGGTGACGGCACCACAACGGGCACCATTTTGCTCCGCGCCATTGTTGAAGGAGGCTTACGTCAAGTGGCAGCAGGGGTCAGTCCGATCTCTTTGAAAAGAGGGATCGAACAAGCGCTAGAAGTGGTCGTGCGAGAGATCGAACAGGCTGCGACTCCCGTAGAAACAACCGAACAGATTTGCAATATCGCCACCGTTTCTGCCTCTGGCGACCGAGAAATTGGGGAGCTGATCACCGAAGCCTTAACCCGCGTCCAGCAAAAGGGAGTCGTCACGATCGAAGAGGGCAAAGGAACTGAGACCAAGCTCGAAGTGGTCGAAGGGATGCGCTTTGATCGGGGTTACTTAAGTCCCTATTTTTGCACGAATGGAGAAAAACTCCTCGTCGAGATGAACGAAGTTTCGCTGCTGCTCGTCGACAAAAAAATCGGCTCGATTCAAGAGCTGCTCCCCATTTTGCAAATCATCGCCAGTACCGGGCGACAGCTCTTGATTGTCGCTGAAGACATCGAAGGGGATGCACTCGCTACTTTAGTAGTCAACCGCCTACGTGGCACCCTGAAAGTGTGCGCTATCAAGGCCCCTGGCTTTGGCGATCGGCGCAAGGCGATGCTCGAGGATCTGGCCATCTTGACTGGGGGGAGCGTCATCTCCGACGAGACGGGCAAACCGCTTAAAAACGCCACTCTTGATCAGCTCGGCTTTGCCGAAAAAGTGATCATCGATAAAGAGGGGACGACGATCATTCAGGGAGGGGGGGAAACTGCTGCCATCCAAGCGAGAGTCGTGCAGCTGGGTCGTGAAATGGAAGTTGCCAAAAGCTCTTACGATCGGGAAAAGCTCGAAGAGAGGTGCGCTAAACTCAGCGGCGGAGTCGCTGTTGTTCGGGTAGGCGCTCCTACAGAGAGCGAGATGAAAGAGAAAAAGCAGAGGATGGAAGATAGTCTCGATTCCACTCAAGCTGCCCTTGAATCGGGATTTCTTCCAGGGGGGGGCGTTGCGCTGCTGCGCGCAGCAGATGCCGTTGATGCTCTGAAGCTTGACCCTGAAGAAGCGCGAGGCGCTCTGATTTTGAAAATGGCCTGTGAAGCGCCGATTCGGCAACTTTGCGCCAATGCCGGGGTCGATGGCTCTGTGATTGTGCAACAGGTACGCCAGAAAAGCGGCTCTTTTGGCTATAACGTCATGACCGAACAGATGGAAGATCTTCTCAAAACGGGTGTCATTGACGCAGCGAAGGTGGTGATTGCTGGGATCACCCATGCAGCCTCTGTTGCGGCGCTTGTCCTCCTCAGCGAAGTGCTGATTGGCGACGCCGAAGATGGGGAGTCTGATCAACGCCCTTAACGGGCGTTGATCAGACTTAAACTCAGTGCATCCGACGTGGAGGGATGGACTTTTGCCCTTTCCCTGAACGGTCTTTCAAGGGTCCAGGTCTGCGGATCATCTTCTGTTGCTCCACCTCGACCCTCATCTCTTGTTCTTGCTCGCTGGGCCGATTGACTTCTTGAATATTTTGCCCTTTGCGCTCTTGCTGGGCAAAAGAGCTCTGCTCTTCTTGTCGAGCTTGACGCAACACTTGTCGTTGAGTGTGCTGACTTTGCTTCTGATTTTGATTTGGCTTCTGACTTGGTTTTTGGTTTTGCCTTTTCATACTGGATACCTCCCGTATTCCCTTAGCCGAATTATAGCACTCATAGAAAATATAATAATCAATTTTAAATACTTTTTATAAGTAAATTGTTGGCGATAGTTTAAGTTATTTCTAGGAATTCAACGCAAAGTCGCAAAAAAATGCAAAAGTCTAATTGACTCTTTTCTTCTTTGCATCTCTGCGCCTTTGCATTGAATTCCCCAAAAAAACCGAAAATGAGGTAAGAGTGGCACCGTAGCTCTAGATGAGGTATACTTGTTCCCTATGATTCGCCTGGCACACATTTCAGACCTCCATTGCTATAGCCCCACCTATGATCCTCGCCAATTTTTTTCTAAGAGGTGGATTGGCAACTTCAATGCCCTCTTCAATCGCCGTTTGCAATACGATGCAGCGCCAAGTGAGGCCTTGATCGCCCTCTTTAACGAACTGAATGTCAACCATGTCATTATCTCTGGAGACCTCACCACCACCGCTCTTGGCGCCGAATTTGAAACAGCGCGCCGCTTCGTTGACAACATTGAATCTACGAATAAACAGGTCTACCTTGTCCCAGGCAATCACGACACCTATACCCGCGCTTCTTTAAAGGGGAAAATCTTTTACAAATACTTTGAGAATCAAGACCTTCCATTTACGATGAAAGAGGGGGGGATAGCTCTTCGCCCCTTGGGACCTCGTTGGTGGTGGATAGGGATGGATACGAGCGTTCCGACCCCCCTATTCTCTTCGATTGGCCGTTTTTCTCACTCCATTGAAGAGCGGCTAGAAGAGGCGCTGCAATCCATTCCTCCAGGCGACAAGGTAGTGTTAACTAATCACTTCCCCATGTTTTCAACGATCCACCACTCGCATGACATGCGCAGATGTGATGCACTGCGCGCGCAGCTCATCCGTTGGCCGTGCGTTAAGCTCTACTTGCATGGGCATGTTCACCGACAAAGCATCGCCGATCACCGCGCAAGTGGCTTGCCGATTATTCTCAATAGCGGCAGCTGTGGCTTTAAACGGCGCGCGACCTTTCATACAATTGATTTAAGTGAAAAGAGCTGCCTTGTGCGGGTTTATTCGCGCGAGTCGCAAGGGAAGGACCCTTGCAACTGGGTGCTCCGCGAAGAAGCTCAGTTCGACTGGTAACTCCCTTCCCCTGATTGCTCACTAGAAACCTTTCCAGCAGGAGTGATCTCCCTGTAAAGATACCCCGCAGGAATACCTTCACTGCCTGAATAATTTATCACGCATTTGACATTGGAGACATTCGCCGGATTGCTATCTGTTCTAGAGCGAAGCGCTATGAAATCCATGACATTTTTCTTTATCTCTTGTGACTTCTGATCAGGCTGCATCGAGAATTGATGCTTTTTCTGAGTGCCGCCATTGTCTTGGGTCGTGTTGATTTCACCCTCAAGAGAAATGGTGATTGTTCCGCAATTTTCGGGAATTTTGGAAAGCCACTCTTCTTCCATCAATGGCGTTAGCATCTTAAGATCTGCGAATAAATTGGCCACCATGTTGGCTGTGTTTGAATCGCTCGGATCACTCTTTCTCTGCCCTTCTGTCACCGTCGCCTGGCCCCCTTGCCACTCCCCTCGGATATAGGAATATTGACCATTTTTGTTTTGAAAAGAGACCAACATCACGATTTTCGGAATGCCGTTTCCAGGGACTTCTACAGATTCAAGGAGCTTTTTTATCCCTTCAGCGCGGTTGATCTCCTGCAAAATGCATCCCTGACTTGCTATGGTTATCATGTTGCTCCGCTCTACTTCTACATGCACAACGACTGCCACCTGTTCATACTGATCAGGCCATCTCTGCTCTACAGCTTGTGCAAGAGACTGCAATTTATCGCCCACAAGAGCTGGCTGCTCGATGAGGCCAGCTCTCTTCTGCTCGTTTTCTTGGAATTTCAAAGGGTTTTGCTGAAATTGATATCTCTTGGATCCCTTATATACGAGGTACGCTCCAAGGGCCCCGCCTCCTCCAATCAGAGTGATGCGCGTCACTTGGCGTCCCATTCTTCTCCAACACTTGATGGCACCAATTGTCAACAGGGTGCCCAAAACAGTTCCCAACATCACTCCCCGAAAAGGGGTGTTGATCACTCGTCCACAGGATTTTTCGAAGCAAGCTTCTGCTTTTTGCATCTTTAATGATCCGATTTAGTTTGAATGTTTTTTAATGATGAGCTGTCCTGGAAGCTGCTCTCCACCCGTTATCACTTCGACTTTCTTTGAGCCTTTCGGAATCTTCAGATAAAGATAGCCCGGAGAGGCGTTCTCGTCCGTATAAGCGATCGAACAGTGCGCTTTGATGATTGAGTGACCTGCAGTTCCTCGAGCAATCTGAGACACGAACTGATGAATCCCTTGCTCCATTTCTTCCTTCTTGCGCTCAGAAGAGGTGGACAATTGATGCACATGATCAAAATACATCTCCTCTGTTGTCTGACGGCCCCAGAGCTCTAGTTCCACTCCCATCGACACATCGATTTTCGAGCAATTTTCCGGAATTTGAGACAGCAAAGAATCATCTAAGAAAAGGGCAAGTGTCTTAGAATCTTCTAGTAGATTTTGCATTGTCATCTCGATGAGTCCGTTACCTATAGCTTTTTTATCCGCACTCACTTCCCAACTGCCCTCTTCCCATTTCGCTAGAATGTAATAGCGCTGATCTTGCATGTCTTCGTAGGAGACAAGATAGTGGATTTCCGGTCTTCCTATTATATCTTGCTGAAACGCTTGCTCCATCTTCTTCGTCAACTCGTTAATCATTTCTTCTGGAGTTGGCTTTTGTAGAATGCAACCCGCTGTACACTCTCTACCGTCGCTTGCACTTACCTCAACACGAATCCTTCCAACCATGGCCATGGATTTATAATTTTTGGGGATTTTTTCCTTAAGCGCCGAGACAAGAGGGAGAGATCTTTCCCCTAAGCGAGCTTGTTCCTGCCGCATCTTCTCACGGACTTCCCTCTCCTTCTGCCATTGTCGGTGCTTGCGCCCCTCTTCAAGCCCTTCATTGACCCAGCCCCCACATCCCTTGATAGCTTTGAAAGCCCCATAAACGCCGACAGCTCCAGCTCCAATAAGGACCACGCGCACAGTTTTCGGATCTAATTTCTTCTAATAACATCCCGCCCCAAAGCCGATGATCAGCCCGGCAAAAGTTCCGATGACCAACCCCGACGTGGGGGTCGGAACTACGGATTCGTAACAATCGTTAATGGCATCCATACAAGCCTCTTCATCTAAGAAAAACGACCTTACAGTTTTATTAATTTTTTGTCAAGAAGAAGAGGGGGGCGCAAGAAATTATTTAACTGCAAACCACTTGTCAATGTTGATCAGACCAGTCTGCTGCAACATGACCAAGATGATAGCGACAGGAACAATGAAGCGGACAAATAGCTGCCAGAGGCCAAAAAGCCATCCAAAGACCGAACCTGTACTAAACTCCTCTCTTTGCACTTTCGTCGAGACCACCCACCCCGCAAAGATCGAAGTCAACAGAGCAATCGTGGGCAGGAGCCAGGCACTGACCAAAAAGTTGATTGTTTCAAAATAAGTTTTACCGTACATCGCTTGCCACTGAGGGAACAAAAACGTGGTGCCACTTAAAGCGCACGGAATCCCTAAGACGACAGAGATCACCGCCGCAATGAGGGTCGCTTTGTTGCGCGAGAACCCTTGCATATCCATCATGTTGGCAACGGCCACTTCCAACATCGCAATGGCAGAGGTAAGCGCTGTGAAGACAAACAGCACAAAGAAAGCAGTTGATACTAAAATGGTCGCAGGGACCCTGGCAAAGAGGACAGGGAGAGTCCGAAAGATCAGCCCCGCTTCTTGATCGGGAGCAAACCCAAAGGTAAAGACAATGGGGAAAATCATCAGGGCTGCGAGGACAGAGATCACCACGTCAGAGGTGGCGACAATAAAAGCAACTTTTGGAATGTCGTCCGATCGCTTCATGTAGCTGCCGTAAGTAAGCATCACTCCATGTCCCAAGCTTAAGGTGAAAAAGCTCAAACCCAGCGCCCGCAAGACCCCAGAGGCAGTGAGCTTAGAGGGGTCGGGATAGAAGATAAACTTAACAGCTGCCCCAAAACCATCGAGAGTCATGCTAAAGCCAATGAGGCAGAGCAAGATGATCAACAATCCGATTGTCATGATCCGGCTCCAATGCTCAATCCCTTTTTGGACTCCCTTATGCACCATCGCAGCGACGATCCCGGCAAAGAGAACCATAAATAAAAGAGTAATATCCGCAGAGTGGTAGAGAAGGTCGAAAATATTTTGCACTTCCTCCGTCCCTCGACCCCGTGTAAAGTCGCTCAAACTCAGGAAGACATAGTTGAGGCCCCAACCGGCGACCACCTGGTAATAGCTGAGGATCAACAGGGGTGCGATGACCGAAAGCCAACCGACGAGCTTCCACTCTTGTCCCCGCTCAGAGAGAGAGGTAAAGGTCCCAACGACCCCCCGCTGCGACTTGCGCCCCAGCATGAGCTCTGCAATAAACACAGGAATTCCTAGAAAAACCGTGCAAATCAGATAGATGAGAACAAAGAGCCCTCCTCCGTTTTCCCCCGTCACATAGGGGAACATCCATAGAGTGCCCAGGCCAATCGCCGAGCCAATGGCCGCCATGATAAAGCCCAGGCGTGTCGCCCAATGTTCTCGCTGATGCACCATTGACAATCTCCGCTTGCGAGCCTATCCTTTTTCCGAACTGGGCTCTGGTTTGATTGATAAACTAGAGAAAAACGATAGCGAGTTAAGGCATAGAGTTCAACATGGCACTTCCTTGGTACAAAGAAGGTCTCCGATTTGCATGCACTGGGTGTGGCAAATGTTGCACCGGGGCGCCTGGTGTGGTATGGGTGAGCGAAGAGGAGATTTCCCAAATCGCCCAGCATTTGCAGGTAGAGGTAGAAAAATTTCGCAAGCGCTATGTCCGCGTTGTCGAAGGACGCCTCTCCCTCAAAGAATACCCAGTGACTTGGGACTGTATCTTCCTCAAAGAGGGGAAAAAATGCAGCATCTACGAGGTGCGCCCTAAGCAGTGCCGCACTTATCCATGGTGGGCTTCCAATTTGGAATCGCCAGAAGCCTGGAAACGAGCTGCTGCCGAATGTGAAGGGATTCGCTCTGATGGCCCCCTCTTTACAAAAGAGGAGATCGAACGTGAGTGTACTAGCCGATCTGGATGCAACGACGAAAGCAAATGTTGAAGCATGGTTGCAAAACGATTTTGACGCAGGCACGAAAGAGGAAATTGAGCGTCTTTTAAGAGAAGACCCTCAAACACTTACAGATAGCTTCTATCAAACACTGACCTTTGGGACAGCCGGTTTACGGGGACTCATGGGAGTGGGCTCCAACCGAATGAATGTCTATACAGTGGGCGGGGCCACTCAAGGGCTAGCTAACTATCTCAAAAAAACTACTCCCTCTGCCAGAGTTCTCATTGGCTACGATTCGCGCCACCACTCCCACCGATTTGCCGAAACAGCGGCTCGTGTTCTTGCGAACAACGGCATCCAGGTCTACCTCTTTGAAGCGCTTCGCCCCGTCCCCCTCGTCTCATTCGGGGTACGCCACTTGAGATGCAACGCAGGGATCATGATCACCGCCAGCCATAACCCCCCCCTTTACAATGGATATAAAGTGTATTGGAGCGACGGCGCTCAAGTGCTCCCCCCTCACGACAAGGGAATTATTCATGAAGTGGAGGCCATTGTTGACCTCGCCTCAGTCAAAAGTGCCCCAGCAACTACCCCTTTGATCACCTATCTCGGAGATCAAGTCGAGCAGGCTTATTTTACAGAGACGTTAGGTATTCAGCGCAGAAAAGAGCAAAATCAGACCCATGGGAAAGAGCTTCAAATTGTCTATACTAGCTTGCATGGCACAGGCATCACCATGGTGCCAAAGCTCTTAGAGTTATGGGGCTTTCCCCATTTCCAACTGGTCGCCGCGCAATGCATTCCCGATGGTAACTTCCCCACAGCAAAAAGCCCCAATCCGGAAGAGACAGAGGCGATGCGCCTGGGGACCACCAAGCTCACCCAAGTCCAAGGAGATATTTTGATCGGCACTGATCCCGATGCAGATCGGATCGGAGTAGGAGTGTGGCATCAGGGGAAAGTAGAGCTCCTCAACGGCAACGAG
>JAFEGQ010000196.1 GCA_018239785.1 Verrucomicrobiota bacterium | reverse complement strand
CTATTCTGCTCCAATGCGCGCAAGCGCAAGAGCAGCCCGAGACTTCTACCTTACTTACCTTTATGGCAAGTGCCAGCCACCTAATCTTGACAACTGACATGATTGAATTTCGAAAGAGGTCTAAAGATTCACAGAGGAAACCGCCCCTCTTTGAGCACAGCTCAAAGTACTGAGGTGGGAGAGATGGGTAAAAGAAAAAAGAGGGGTGTAGCAAATCAATGCATCTCATTTTTCCCTTTTCTTTTACCCATCTCTCCCACCTCGTATTTTGCGCAGCAAAAAAGGCGGTTTCCGATTCTCAATCGTTTCCTTTCCTCTGTGAGTCGCCGTGTCTCTGAGTCTCTGCGTTGAAGATCCCTCCTTTTTCTAACCCGTACCGCTTCCTTGCGCGCAAAAAATTAATTACTTGATCTGCGATTTAAACCGACTGGGGATTGTCAAAAAGGGAGGACTTCAGTAGACTGATGCTGGTCTTGGCCCCATCGTCTAGTCAGGTCTAGGACACCAGATTTTCATTCTGGCGACAGGGGTTCGAATCCCCTTGGGGTCAACGAGTCCTTAGCTCAGTTGGTTAGAGCATCTCACTTTTAATGAGAGGGTCGATGGTTCGAGTCCATCAGGACTCAATAATCCCCAAGACCTTCGAAACCGCCGCATCGCTCCCGCGAAGCGGCTTGTCAGCGGCAATCGCTTTTCTCGAGGCAATCAAGTCTTCCGCTGCCTGCTCTTTTTTTTCCTCGTCAATACAGCGGTAATAGTGAACGCAATGCTCAAGCAGCTCAATCAAATCCTCCTCCACCTCAATCTCCTTTAAGGCCTGTTTGACAGAGCGCAAAAAGAGATGGCGATCGGCAGAGGCAGCTAAAAATCCTGAAATCTCTAGCAAAAGATCGAGATCGGGATGTTTCTTTAAAATATCGAGCAATTCCCCAAGCAGTCGATTGCCCTCAGTCACATCTGAGAGCAAACAAAGGCGCGCTTGCAGAAACTGAAACCACAAATCCCCTTCCATATAGCAGACAAAGCCCTCAATCAGCTCCGCTGCATAGGTCGGATTTTCCTCTAATTCCTCATGGATAAAATCGTGAAGAAAAGAGCGCAAATCGTTGGCAAGATGAGGCGAAAGCAGCTCTATCGCTTCGTCAGGATCTACCCCAGCCTCACAATTTTCATATAACAACTCCTGTAGATTCGCGAGTGCATCTTGGATCGCCTCACCACTGTCCATAGGGTTGAGATTGTAGGTATCAATGCGCCGGTCGAGCTCATCGCAAAAAAGAGAGAGCGTGTGCCGTTCAGGATAGATGCGACGCCACAACTCAAAAAGGAGCAAGTAGATCTGATCTTCTTCTTGAGGACTATTGCTCTCTTCTGTGTAGAGCTCAGCAAGCTCTTCGGGACTTTCGACTTCATTACAAGCCAGTGCGAAGTGCTCCCGATCCATAGGCACCCCTAAGCGCAAAAGCCGCTCAAAGAGCCCTTTCATGTCCACAAGACGCAAATCTTCGACATGCCAAGGTTCAACATCAAGCTGAGACCCACGCTGCCAATTCATCCGTAGACAATTGTACAAAGCTAAACGAGTGTGTTGCATTTCCCTATAGTAACCTGAACATTAGGTTTTTCTCCCTCACTATCGCAGGGAATTTTTCATGTCCTCAAAAATGAGGTCGTTCGAGATGAAGGAGTTTCTCTTTAAATGTCCTCATGCTAACTTCGTATCCTATATGAAGAAGCAAGGCCGAATCAGCGATTCTCCGGAGCCCATCTCTCCAATCATCGTGTTTTTAATGCGTCATTGGAAAAATCTCTTGTTCGCCTCAGTGGCTGCATTGCTGGCGCTCTTTGGGTTGCTCCAACTCGCCGATCGGCGCGAAACAAAGCAAAAACTCGACTACATGCAACCTCCGTTAACTGTAAGCGCATTGACTAAAGACCCCGCGCTGATCAGCAACTTAACGGCCATCATCTCTCGGCATAAAGAACTGGCCCCAAAATATGAGGGACTCCTCGCTCAAGCGCTCCTTCTGCAGCAAGATCTCGTCCAAGCCAGAACCTACGCAACCCCCCTGATGGCTCGCAATCGACAGTCTGCAGATCCCTATCACCGTTTTGCAGAAGGCTCTCTGCTCATCGAAGAGGGGCGGCACGCAGAAGCGCTCCAACAAGCAAAAGAGCTCCTCAATGCGCTCGACCGGCGCAAGAACCCTCTCCTGTTTGGCCACCTCCTACTCCGCATCGCCCTTCTTGAAGATCAGCCCAAAAATTGGGCCGCCCTCCTTAACTCTCTCGAAGAAGAACCCGCGCTACGTCTGTTTGCCTCCTCTTTCGAGGTAGGACACACTTCGCTTGCCGATTTTGCGAGATCACATTCTATCCCCATCACCTCTTCGTAAAAGATTCCTTGAAGATTAATTCGTTCTACGCGTACACAGGCGAAATGTGTCGATCTGTTTTGCAGTGACTTGTTTAGGCCTCTTGAGAAATGCCTATTTTTGAAACTGCACATCGGCACCTCCCAATCTATGTGGAGTAGAGAAGGCGAAAAGGGGGTGACAAGGACGATGAATGCCGACAACCACAGCTCTTGGGAAAAAGAATGGACTTGAATATGGACCCCAGAGTGAGTTTCTTCTGGGAAATGGAATTAAAGGTGAGGGGAACCTGAGAATATTGCCTTGCTTGCTGCGCAAAATGCGCGGCACTGGTTACACTAGTGAGTCCTGTTTGGAGCACGTCGCTTCAAACTTGGAGGGTTTGAAGCGCCGCAAGGCGCAGATAAGGGGCCACTCTCACACAACTGCTCTAGAGCAGATGGAGTCATGACTTGGAGCAATTTCACCGATCTGGATTAGGAGGGGCTTGGCCCTACGGAGGAGAAGGAAGGGGAAACTTCTCTTCACCCCACAAGCGGCAAGGGTTTGCTATCTCTCGATCGGAAAAGCAGCTTGGAGAGAAAAAATATCCGGAAGAAGAGCCCGCCAAAATCGAAGGGCAGCTCCGAATTTCTTTCTAAGCACTTGAGCTTCAACTCATTTTGGCAGCCCTCAAAAAAGGGGCTGCCTCTTTTCTAAAAAATCATGTATCCCTACGATAGAATGATCTCCACAACAATTGTCACGAGAAATTGTGAAAGAATGATTAGCGAAGTGCTCGAATCGCTCCGCTGGTGTGACGACATTATCCTCATTGACCGCTCCTCATCCGACCACACCCTAGAAATTGCTGCGACCTTTCCCAATGTGCGAGTCGAACGGGCCTCCTTAGAATCGATAGGAAATCTCTTTGTTCATGCAGCAAGCTTAGCCAAACATGACTGGATTTTGACCCTTTTTCGCAATGAGCTCCCTTCCCCTCAGCTCGGGCGAGAGCTCCAGGAGCTGCTCCCTGATCCCAATGCGATCTACTCCATGCCATTGCGAAGTCACTTGAACGGAAAATGGATCAAGCGATGTGGGTGGTCTCCTAATCAACGCCTCCGCCTTTACAACAGAAAGCACGCCCACTTTGCTCAAGTGCAAGGATGGGCAACACTGATGCATGATGGGCGCAAAGAGATCCCTCTTTCCTCCCCTTTGCTCCGCTATCCTTACGAATCCATTGCCGACTTTATCGACCGGATTCAAACCCGCTCCCGCCTCTATGCAGTGGAGCATGCGCATCATGAAAAGGGCTCCTTACGGAAAGCATTTTGGCGCGCTGGATGCGCCTTTTTCCGCTCTTACCTCTTGAAATCGGGATGGCTGGAAGGAAGAGAGGGAGTGATCATTTCAATGGCCCTAGCGCACCGCGCTTTTTACAGTCAGCTCAAACTCCAAGAGCTCAATTTAGACAAATTCCCCACAGGCAGCGATCGGCATCAAAGCGCCGATGAAGAGGTTTAATTGAGTAAGAACACCATGCCTTTTGCCTATTGCCATGGATCGGTCGTCCCTCTCAGCGAAGCGCATGTGAGCATCGCAACTAATAGCTTGCAGTATGGGACGACCTGTTTTGCAGGAATACGTGGATATGTCAAAGAGGGGGTGGTCCGCATTTTTCGGTTAGCAGACCATCATGAGCGTTTGATGAATGGGGCCAAGATCATGGGGTTCAATTACTCCATTTCTTATCCCGAATTTTTTGCGATCATTGAAGAGTTAGTGCGCAAAAACGATCCTAAAGAGACCTTTTATATTCGACCTTTTATCTTCGCAGCTGACGAGCAACTTGGACCTAGACCGCCTGGCCTTCACTTTGAATTGGCGATCTACTTTGTCTCTTTAAAACAATATTTTCCCTTAGACAAGGGGATGAACTTGATGATCTCGAGTTGGCAAAAATTTTCCGACTCCTCCTTTCCCACCAAGGCAAAAGCTGGTGGGTGTTATGTGCATTCCTTTTTGGCAACTGCCGAGGCGCTGCGTTGCGGCTATGATGAAGCGCTTGTAATGGACCATGAGGGGGATGTTGTCGAAGCGAGTGTTGCCAATCTTTTGATGGTGTATCGGGATCGACTGTTAATGCCAGCATTAGGGACAGCGCAGCTCGAAGGTATTACGATGCGGACGGTCTGTGAGCTCTTGCACGAGGAGGGGTTGGAGATCCATTTCGAACGGATCGATCGCTCCATGGTCTATACTTGCAAGGAACTCCTTTTGCTGGGAACAGCCGCCCAGATCGCGTTTGCCAGCTCCGTGGATGATCGTCCCATTGGAGATGGAAGTCCGGGGCCGATTTGCCAACTTGCGCGAAAAAAATTCCAAGAGGTCATCGACGGCACACATCGCAAATCAGGGGAATGGATGACGCTCTGTTCTGCAACGGCTACAACGAATTAACTTCCGTAAATTTCCTGGCGCAAAATTTCGTAAAATTGCGCACTTGCTTCCGCTTCATACCACAGATAGTGACCACAATGAGGAAGGAGAATGGCTCTGAAATTTTTCAGAACGCGCGCGAGGGGAGCTCTCACCCCCTCACAAGGTCGTGGATCGTGATCTCCATGGATAGCGACAACAGGGCATTTTATAGAGCTGCCATAGGCTAAAAGCTCTCCGCTCTTTCTTAAGCGCGCCGCCTCTGCCCATACCTTTTGATACACTTCGTCCTGGCACGCTAACACAGGGCTCTCGTTGACTGTAGCGGAGTAGGAGTCGGTGTGAAAAAAAATCTTCGCGATTTTCTTGAGATTGTCAGGATGGGAAGAGATGTTTTTAAATAATTCCTCAACTGCTATGCGCTCCCTTTCTTCTAACCGAGCTAACCGCGTGGACATGATGTTGTCCGCATAAGAGCTCTCAAAAGGGCCGCTGCTAATAAGGATCAGTTTTTTTACAGATGCAGGGTGTTTCGATGTAAAAATAAAACTCAACATTGCGCCCCATGACCACCCGATAAGTGTCACGGGAGGCTGACAATTTTCGACGATGACCCTCTGTAAATCGGTCACTTGCTCTTCAATAGAAAGCTGTTTTTGCAAATGCTCTAGCGTCCCTTTCCACTCAGAGAGCTTCTGAGCAACGGGAGCCAATTCACCGGGCGCTCCAGGGCCACCATGAACCAAGACGATTTCATAGGGAGAGCTGCCATAGATGCGGAAGTCGGGATAGTCGTATTGCATTCGCGATGAAGATAGCAAGGGGAGCTAATTTTTGATATCATGGAGAAATGGCGCGCTACCACCCCCTCACACCCGATGAAGCGGGAATCCTTCTTCGTAAGCATACAGAACCTCCCGGGAGTGGCGCTTACGAGCATTTTCAAGATGCTGGGGTCTTCGTCTGCAAACAATGTGACCAACCCCTTTATCTCTCTAAAGACAAGTTTGCCTCCGGCTGCGGTTGGCCAAGTTTTGATGATGAACTCCCTCACGCCGTCGAAAGAATCCCCGATCGAGATGGAAGACGGATTGAGATCATTTGCCGCAGATGCCATGGCCATTTAGGGCATGTCTTCAGCGGAGAGCAGCTAACCCCTAAAAACCTGCGCCATTGTGTCAACTCTCTTTCTCTCGCCTTTATTCCAGCATTTACCAAAGAAGGTCATGCCTTCGTCTATTTTGCTGGAGGATGCTTTTGGGGTGTCGAGCACTTGCTGAAAGAGCAAAAAGGGGTACTTTCCACAAGAGTTGGTTATATCGGGGGGCATGTCGTCAACCCTACCTATGAAGAGGTGTGTCGAGGGGATACGGGGCATGCTGAAGCTGTTGAAGTGCTTTTCAACCCTCAAGTTGTCTCTGATGAAACCCTGATGAAGCTCTTTTTGGAGATTCACGATCCCACCCAAAAAATGGGGCAAGGGCCCGACATTGGACCTCAATACCGCTCTGCCATCTTTTACCTCACTCAAGCGCAAAAAGAGACTGCTGAAAAGCTCTTGGCCTCCTTGAAAAAAGGAGGACTTGCCGTTGTTACAGCAGTTCAACCCGCCTCTCGTTTCTACCCGGCTGAGGATTATCATCAACACTACTACGCAAAGAACGGCAAGAGCCCCTACTGCCATCGTCGGGTGAAGCGCTTTTAAAAAAAGTGCATGACCAATGATTGCGCAACTTTTCAACCTATTGCGCAAGAAAAGCTGCGCAATAGAGCGTTGCACACTATGCTTGGTGAATTATCAGATAGAAATACTTTTTTAGATTTCTTAAGCAAGAATATATTCGAAAGCGAATTTGGGTTGTAAAACGACCAAAATCAATCGATTTTTACCTTGTAATTTGACCAAAAACTCGCTATTTTTGGGTTGTAAAACGACCAAAATCAATCGATTTTTACCTTGGAAATTAGCCATGTCTAAGAGAATCATAGACTTCCATCTTGATCAATGGAAAGAAGATCCCTTCCGAAAACCTCTGCTCCTACGTGGAGCTAGACAAGTTGGCAAAACCTATGCAATCCGGAGATTAGGGAAGCGGTTTAAATCCTTTGTGGAAGTGAATTTTGAGCGCCTTGAAGAAGCGGCATCTATTTTTGAAAAAGACCTCGCGCCCGAAAGACTGCTCTTATCGCTGTCGCTCCTCTTAAAAACACCTATTATTCCAGGAGAAACCCTGCTTTTTCTTGATGAAGTGCAAGAAGCGCCTCGAGCCATTTTAGCATTGCGTTATTTTTATGAAGAGATGCCCAAGCTGCATGTCATTGCAGCTGGCTCTCTTTTAGAGTTTGCCATTGCAAAAGTGGGGGTCCCCGTCGGCCGCATCTCTATGCTTTACATGTATCCTTTGTCTTTTTTGGAGTATCTGGTGGCAACGGGACACCACTTGATAGCAAAAGAGATCCTCAGTCACCGTACTGGAGCCCCTATGGAAGACGTTATCCACACAAAAATTCTAGACCTTGTCGGGGAATATCTCTCCATCGGGGGTATGCCAGAAGCTGTTGCAAGATGGGTAAAAACAAAAGACCCAGCTTCTGCGTTAAACGTTTTGCAACAGATCGCTGCCACTTATCGGCAGGATTTTGAGAAATATGCCAGAAAGGCACAGGTAAAGTATCTCGAACAGCTTTTTCGCCAGATTCCTCATCTTGTAGGCAAAGATTTTTCCTACAAAGAAATTCACGGAGAATATCGAAAAAGGGAACTCGCTCCGGCTTTGGAGCTGTTGGAACGGGCAAACATCATCCATACGATCCGCCATGCCTCTGGGCAGGGAGTTCCGATTGGAGCGGATATCGATTTTGAAACTTTCAAGTTGATTTATCTCGATATTGGACTATGTCAATCCATCTTGGGATCAGATATTTCAATCTGGTTTTTACGTCCTTTGGAAGGATTCGAAAATCGAGGAGAAATTGCGGAAGGCTTTATCGGCCAAGAATTGATTTGTTATGCAAGCCCTACAAGCAAAGCTGAGGTGCACTTTTGGAAGAGAAAAGAAAAAAATAGCGCCGCAGAAATCGATTATCTCGTTCAAAGAGGGGAGCAGATCATTCCCATTGAAGTCAAAAGCGGGCACGGCAACACACTGCGCAGCCTTCACCGGTTTTTAGACACTCACCCTAAATCTACCTCCGCTATCCGTTTTTCTTCCCTCAACTACTCTTTAATGGACAAAGTAGATTCAAGGCCCTTATACGCGGCCGCATCTCTAGCACACGAAAGTCAAAAAGAGGCTCTGGCCCATTTAGTGAGCATGGATACGCGGCTGAGTTAACCACTCTATACCCAAATAACCTGAAGAATTGGTTTTTCGTGCCCGCGCCCATGCCCTTGCCCGACTCTCCTAATTAGCTGTTCCAAAGAGGATAAGAAGTTCTTCATGCACGCATTTTAGAATGGGAACGAATTTTTTGGAGAGTACTTTTTCAAAATCGGGCATGGGCAAGGGCACGAAAAACCAATTCTTCATTCAATATGTGTATACATCGCTGCTCATAGGAGGAAACGCACAAAAAAGTTTCCAAACATTCAACCTATCTGCTGCAGAATCTGCGCTGCGCGATGTTCCCAAGTATGAGATGCCAAGGCACTCTCTTGGCCATGGCGAGCAAGCGTTAGCCTCTCGTGATCCGAGGAGAGGAGCTGATGCACGATTGCAGGCAACTCCTTGAGCTGCTTCCAGTGAAAAAGGCGAATCTCCTTTCCATCCGTATACACCTCTTGCCAATAGGCGTTGCTTTCACTGATCACAGCAGCTCCTGCAAGTTGTGCGGAAAACACCCTCTCATGAGACCCTGCGGGGAAATTCACCCCCAGATGCAGGACGATTTTCGCCTCTTTAAAACGCTCAAGCAACTGCGCATAGTCTAAAGGCTCCTCCACCTCATGACAAGATCCCTCCCATCCCCGCCCAATCAGATGCACCCGGTACCCAGCTTCTGCCAAAAGATCGAGCGCTTGTCTACGCCTGATCCCCCTCACGGCTCGATCCCAAAGGGTATGGAGAAAACGGATGATCGGACGGTTTTTAGCCTCTATCAGCTCTTCTCTCCCAAGAGCTTCTTCAAAACTTAAAGCATCATGTGCTAAAGCGGCCTCTAAAGCAGGAAGAGCGATACGACGCAAAAGAGAAGGGAGCTGCAGAATCTGTTCTCGATAAAAATCAGGAGAAATAAACGTGCCGCTAAACAGAAGATCGATCGGGCGCTCTTTTGCCACCTGCCCCAAAGAGACACTCCCAGCATGGGGAAGGAAGAGGGCGGCTCCCGTAAAAAGGCCAAATTTGTCCAAATCACTGAGATGAGTCCGATCTACACACCCGATCATGAGATCCCCTTCAAAGGGATCAATGTAGAAAGGGTGGTCCACCATCCAGACCAGACAACGCATAGCACAAGAAGCTGGAGGAAGCGCCCCAATACTGATACATAAATCCCCTTGCTGCCCCTCTCCTTCAAACCACTCGACTTCACAACCCAAAGAGACAAACGCCTCTTTCAGCTGATCACTAAAGCAGTCCAAAACAGAGTACTGAGACTCTTCTACTCGGCATAAGAGAATGTGAGGCATGCCTCTTTTACCTTCCGATGCCCTGCAGAGAAAGGCAATTGACTTAATGTCTCTAGAGAAATCCACTCTGCCCCTTCAAGAGGGCTACGTAGAGGAGTTTCTACTAAATAGGGATGAAGTGTCGCCCGAAAGCGGGTGAAGCTATGGACGAGAGGATCCAAAACCATGAGGGGCTTGATCGGGAAAGGAAGTTTTTGAAAAAGAGCTTCCAAAGAGGGCATAGACTCCTCAAAGTAGGGAAATTCCCAAAGACCTGCCATCACCTTCCCAGAAGCCACCTGGCGCAATAAAACAGCCCCCTCACAAACCACCACAGCTACAAGGCGGGTGAGTGGGGTCACCGTCTGCTTTTTTGAATTGAACGGGAGGTGTGTCTTTTGCGCACAGCTTTTGATTAATGGACAACGGAAACATTGAGGCGTTTTGGTGCATACCCTCGCCCCCAGCTCAATGAGCGCTTCCATCACTTCCCAGGGGCGCTCGTCTGGCAAAAGACTAAAAGTCGCCTCTTTCACTTTTTGCAAAGTGGAGGACTTCGCAATATCTTCTTCAATCCCAAGATAGCGGGTGATCACACGGATCACATTTCCATCCACTGCAGCGGCTTTTTTCTTAAAAGCAAAGCTGAGAATAGCGCCCACAGTGTAAGGGCCGATCCCTTTAATTTTTGCAAGCTCGGTCGGGTCAGAGGGGAGCTCTCCCCCATGCTTTTCGAGGAGCTGTAAAGCTCCCGCATGAAGGTTGCGCGCACGGCTGTAATAGCCTAACCCCTCCCAGAGTTTGATCACCTCTTTTTCGTCAGCCTCAGCTAAGGCTGCAACGGTGGGAAAACGGGACATCCACCTTTCGAAATAGGGGACGACAACCGCCACCTGCGTCTGTTGGAGCATCACTTCTGAAACCCAAACAGCGTAGGGTGTAGGATGGTCACGCCAGGGAAGAGGGCGCTTTTCATCCAAAAACCAAGAGCGAAGACCCTTCAATCTTTATCTTCCGGCTTCTTCTTTGGGGCACGATGATGAGAGCTACATTGCTTGCTCTCCTCTTTTTTACACGTGCTGCATTCCCCAGATTTGCCGCCCTTGACCTGCTCCTTGATCTTTTTCCCGTAGCCGACGAGTCTTCCCCATCCTCTGCGTAAACGGGGAACTAGATCTTGAGCTCCTTTGCTCAACTCCTCATATCCCTCTTTCGCTTTGGGAATGACCTCTTTTTCAAGAGTATCTACTATTTCGTGTAACTTTGACGTTTTTTTCTCAGACATTACTTCCTCCCATTAATTTTTATTCTAAAAACTACAGTGAATCGAAGCAAGAGAAAGAGATTTGATTTCTATCTTGTTCATCTTCAATCCCCCCATTTCTTGTAGTTGCGATGCGCAGCTGGCCAGGAATAGGGGATGGCACGCACTTGAATGGAGATATAGGGGTAGGGGTGTCGGTTATCAAAATCTCGCCCCTCATCCTCTTGATAAAGTTTGATAAAGATTTCCCGATTGTACCAGGGGGGGGTTCGCACATCGGTGTTGTCTTTATAGTAGCGTTGCGCCGGCTCTTGGTAGTGGCGAAGGAGTAATTCCACCACCTCTTCTGGCTTTTGCTCCATCCCTTGCACATAAAAATCCACCTCAGCCCCTACCATGTGCTTCGAAGTGCTATTAAATGAAGAAGAATCGGCGTAACGATTGTGTTGAGGGCAGCGGTGCCCACAGGTGATCACGACCCGCTTCCCACTTTTTTCTTGGATCTCGTTGAGCAACTCAATAAGGATGGGTTGGACCCCCTCTTCTCCGTTGATCAGAGGCAAGCCGTGGTGGCTAGCCTCACAATCGACTATATGCTCCCCCTCTTCTATCTTGATCGGATTGAGGCTGCACCCCTTACATCGGAAAAAATCTCGAGTCATCCGGGGATGCTCTCCAATGAACGACTTTTCCCAAGGATAGTGGGGCTGCACTCCTCGCTGCGGGGCTGGAGCGAGCAGGTAACTTTCGCCATTTTTTCGCTCAATTGCTTCCCGCACCCCCTCTTGCTCCTCAGACGAGCAAGCAACGAGGAAGAGTAAACCTGACAAAACCACCTTTTTCACTGTTCTATTGTAGCGCTACTGGGCTTAAAAATTGTGGCCGATGCCCCCCTCACCGAGGACGCGATTGCTTTTGTGGTTGTCAAAGGAGCCTTCGACGTTGAGGAAAAGGTCGAAGCGGCCCCACTTTTTATCGCCACGCAAGCCCACAAGAACAGCTCCCAAATTGCGTGGACCTCCGGGATCAAAACTCAAAAGGGTCCCTAATAACTCGCCGTTCAATCGGCTTTCAGAGACTTGAAACCGGCCAAATGCTCCCACGTAGGGCTCTAAGCAGAGGCCACAACAAAGGGCCAAGGGGAAGCTGAGCTCTCCGCGTGCTGTCAACAGCTGGATATTGCGATCTCTCACCGTAAAATCAGCAGAGGATCCATGTTCTCCATAGTTGCCCAAGAAGAGCCCTGCATAGCGGAGAGTGCCGCTCACGATGGCAGACATGTAACCACCCACCAGCTGCTGTGCGCAGGTAATCTCTGGGGAGATAAAGAAACCTTGAGCTTGAGAACGGGCAATTTGAATGCCGCCTGGCACTAAGTTGTTTGCCACAAAGCGGCTGTTATCGAGAGAGGTATAGCCAGCGACTAATGCAGCGCCGATAAATGTGCGGCAACAAATGCGTTCGTAACTAAGCCCACCGACGTAACTCGCATGATCCCCGCCCTGCTGAGCTCTGGAAGCTGTGGCTTCACCAAACGAAGCTCCTCCAAATACTCCTGCGTTGCCACAAAAGAGGGGGACATCATAGCCCACTAAAAAGCCACCTTGCCAGTTTTCGTAGCCATCGACCCCATGACTGCGCTTGCGGTAGCTCCCCAGCCCCTCTGCCCATAATTCGCGCGAGCAGGGTCTGCAGCAACAACAGGTGAAAGCTGCTCTCCAGCGGTAGATGTCAATGAGAAGCGCATCTGAAAGGTCGGCAATAACATCCGCTTGTAAAGCGAGCCCTACGGGGTCGAGGACGGCAATGGTATTGCCAACGATGACAAAAGGATCAGCGATTTGTCCTGGGATAAACCCAGCGCTTGTGGAGTCGAGGGTAAGGAGGAGGTTTAAGGCAGGCCCTACGTTGATGTTTAGTGGACTGTCCGAATGGACACCTCCTTGAATATTTGACCCTTGTAAGAGAGTTAGAGTGGGGTGAAGATCGCCAATGATATTGATGGCAAGGGTTTGCGGCGTTGCAATAGTTCCGCAATTGATCAGGGTAAAGTTTTGGCTTCCTTGGTTGAAAATGCCGAAGGTGCTAGGGGCCGTAGTAACGATGGTGCCGCAGTTAGTGACCTGGACATTATTGGCGCCACCAGCACCAGCCCTATTGAAAATGCCAAAAGCACCAACGCCAGTCGTGGAGATAGTTCCGTTGTTGGTGATCTGGACATTATAAGCTCCACCAGCAGGGCCCGCCTCATTGAAAATGCCAATGCTCGTGCTACCTACCGTTGAAATGGTGCCATTGTTGGTGATCTGGACATCATGAGCTCCAACACCAAGGCCGGCCTCATTGGAAATGCCAAAGGCACTACCAGCCGTTGTAGAGATAGCGCCCTTATTCGTGATCTGCACATTATTACCCCCACCAGTAGCGCCCGCCTCATTGAGAATGCCGTCGCCATCTAAACCTGTTGTCAAGATGGTGCCGTTATTGGTGATCTGGGAATTATTACCTAACCCAGTAGCGCCTGCATTGTTGAGGACACCGTTGTGACTGCTACCCGTAATTGTAATCAGCCCATCATTGAGGAGCGCTTGATCGTCGTTCAACATCGTCACGCCACTTGCAGCGCCCGACGAGATCGTCCCCCCTGCTTCGATAAGACCCGTATCCCCTACATTGGTTAGGGTTTGTGCAGGCGCTGTTGTTCCAGAAGGGACAACAAAACTGGCCGCATAGCTGGCAGTCGTTAAGCTGAGCATGCCTACAAGGGAGCAAATCATTGATAATGGTTTCACAGGCACCTCTAAATAAAATTCAAGCTATAGCGCAATTTCTGAATTTTTATGGGAAAAACCGCAGTTTTTCCCTATACTCTCTCCACTTATGCACTGGCTTTCACTCCTCAATGCATTTCTGTTTTCTCTTGCGGGGGGCTGCGCCTGTATCGCCTTTTTTTACCCTCAAGCTGCGGAATTTCTCCCTGAGAGAGCTATCGAACTCAAACTCCCCCCGAACCGTTTTGCCCTCGAGGCCTCAGCATATCAGGGATTGGGGACTGCTTTTGCCCTTAAGCACACACCCCCTTCCATCCGCCTTCCCGATTTGCGGCGTCATCTGATTTTTTACGGCCTCAATCAACGGCCAGACGCCGATGCCAAAAGAGCGCTGATTCACCTAGGGCTCGAAGGGCAACAGGTCATCCTAGCTGCGAAAAGTGGAGAAAAACTCTATCTCCACTTTGATCCCGAAAGTGGGGAGGGGCTCTATCGCTTTGCCCCATCTGGCCAAATGACCAAACTCTGGATCACCCCCAAAGTCATCAAAGAGGAGATCTATTGTTTTGTGGGTCTGCGGACCGAAGAGGGGGTGGAGGTGGTGCAACCAGAAGAATATGCGCAATTTTCTTTGCGCCCTCAACCTCCCACCTACCGAGGGAACTGGCATTTAGGCGAAATTCGCGTCGATAATAGTTTACTTGCGCGTCAACACGGGCGTTGGATCGGGGAAGATCTATTTTTAGCGGATCATGGAGGAGAGGAATATGCTCAGGCCTATGGGCGACAAAGAATTGATTTTGGAGAGGGGCCTCAAGCCTATAGTTGCTTCGTCAAACTAGGCGAGAGCCTCATTTGGGACCAAGGGCGCTGGCGCCTCCCCAAACCCCACCAAGAGACCTTTGGTCTTCCCTTGCTCCACTTGCGCAAACAAGAGGAGCGGGTCCTCCTCTTTGATCTTTGGGATGAAGCAGGTCTTAACCACTTTTGCCTCTCTTTAATCCGCTCCAACGCGCCCCAGCACAACAACGCGACGCCTCTTTTGCGCTTTGTGGCCGCAAAAACCTGGTCCCAGTTCGTTCTGGAACTTGGGGCTGAACGGACCGAAGTCTCTCCGGGAGACTGGCTGCTCATGGACGAAGGGCGTTTTACAAAACTGATCTCCCCTGAAGAGATCGACGCCTATGTGGAACAAAAGCGATCAGGGGAGCTGGTGGTGATCGATGGACTTGTGCGCAAAGAGGGGAGGCCAAGGCTCGTGTGCCACCTCTACAACCCCACCCGCACCCAGGTCAAAACCCTTGAAATTCCTCTTCTCTCGGAGGGGATGAACGCACCCATCAGACAAATTACCACGACAAACACGCAGGAGGAGGTGGGCGATGACCCGATGCTCGCTCTCCCCATTGTCGTGCGAGGGATGATTGAGGAGATCAACGAATGAAACGAATAATTCACTTTCTATGGCTGGCAACTGCACCCCTTTGGTCTCAAACAATCAGCGACAAGCGCTCTCAATTGGGAGATAGGGGGCATGTGCAACCGACCCAATTTAATGAATTAAAACAGGTCAACCGGGAGCTCGCAGAAGCGCGCAGTGAACTGCGAAGCCTGCATGAACTTGGCAGAACGCTCGCCCAAGAGGGGGGAAGCGAGAGAGACTTAAGTCTCCTTATTCAACAAATCCAAACCTTGCGCAAAGAGATCGAATGGATGGAGGAGTCGTTTCGCCAAAGTGTGACGGAGGAAAATCAAGGAGAAGGTTATGCCCTTTGGCATCAACCTTGGACCTCTATTGAACAGCTCCTCCTCGACTACGGCTCCCCCGACTATGTCTACCTTATCCCCCCCGAAGTGGGAGGGATGCGCCTGAGTGTCGCCTCGAACATCCCCGTGCCTCGGCAATCCTGGGACGAGATGCTCATTGCCCTTTTAGCTGAAAATGGGATTGGAGTGCGCCACTTAAGCCCCTTCGTGCGGCAGCTCTTTATCACCGAAAACGAATGGGGCAACGTCACCCTAGTCGTCGCCAAAGAAGAAGAGCTCCCAAGCTTACCCCCTCATGAGCGGATTTGTTTTGTCCTCCACGCCAAAGATGCCTGTGAAGCTACCGCGGAACTTGTCACCCGCCTCTTTCAAAAACGGGTTCACTGCCACGTAAGTTCCACACATGTCTACCTCTTTGGCCCCTGTAATGCGATCCAAGAGGTGCTCCGCCTCTATACTTTTATCGCTAAAGAGGCAGCCCAGCGGCAGCATCAGCTGTTAGCGTTGAGCAAGATCGGTGCTAAAGAAATGGCTCGCCTGATCGAAGCCTCTTTGCAAGAGGAAAGCTCCCTCAAAGTGCTCCCCCTAGAAGACGCCCCTTATGCTCTCTATCTCTTCGGCCCTCCTGAAGAAATTTCAAAAGCGATGAAAATTGCCGAAGAGGTCGAAAAAGAGCTCTCCAATCCTAAGGCGATGACTGTGCACAGCTACATCGCGAAGCACACCGATGTAGAAGAGCTGGGCTATGCCCTTAGCGCCGTCTACAACTTGCTTTTAGCAAATCCTACAGCGGGAATCGACGAAACGTATGAGAAGGTGCGGATACATCAGAGCGAAAAAGAGATTCCCAACCTCCCGATCCACCCCAAACCGGTCTCCTCCAATCGCCTAGAGCCTAAAGCAGAAGGCCCCTCTGTATCAGGGAACTTCGTCGTCTATCCAAAAGCGGGAACGATGATCATGGTGGTGGAGCAAGAGCTGCTGCCAAGGCTCCTCCAACTGTTGAAAAAACTCGATGTCCCCAAAAAAATGGTGCGGATCGACGTCCTCTTTTTCGAAAAAAAACTAGAAGATAGAAGCCGCTTTGGCCTCGATCTCTTCAATTTGCACTCTCAAGCGAAGGGTCAAGATGGGGTGGGGATCGGACTGCAGGATGGAATTCTTAGTTTTCTTTTGAGTTCAGCAAAGACGAAGCACGTTCCCGCCTACAATTTCACCTACAATTTCCTCCTCGGCCAAGAAGATATCCATATCAATGCCAACCCCTCTGTCACCACCCTCAATAACACCCCTGCCAAGATCGAATTGGTTGAAGAGATGTCGATCGACACAGGGGTCTATGTCGACGATGACTCAAAAAATAAGACCCTTAAACAGTCCTTCTCCAGACAGCAGTATGGGATCATCATGTCGATCACCCCCACTGTCCACACCTCTGAAAATGGGGAGAGCACCATCAATTTGGTCACCGATCTCCTTTTTGATACTCCCAAACCCTCCAGCAACGATCGCCCCCCTGTATTGCGGCGCCATGTGACCAACGAAGTGCGCGTGCGCGATGGAGAAACGGTCATCTTAGGAGGCTTGCGGAGCAAGCTCTCCGAAGATGAGTCCACCTCTTTGCCTTTCCTCGGAGAGATCCCTGGAATTGGAAAAATCTTTAGCTCTACAAAGATACGGGACCGGGAAAATGAGATGTTCATCTTCATCACCCCGCATCTGATCGACAGCCCTGAGGAAGAGATGCGCAGGTTGCGCCAAGAACAGCTCTCTCATCGCCCCGGAGACACCCCAGAATTTCTCGAACAGCTCCAAGAGGCACGTGCGAAGGAGAAAAATTTGCTCTTTCACCGCACGTTTAAGACTCTTTTTGGGAAAAGGGAGGAATGATGGATCTTGCAACGAAGTTAGGGATGAAGATCTGCACTGCCCCTCTTTTTCCCAAAATCTCCGCAGAACTTCTCTCTTTGATCCCTTATGCCTTTGTCAAGCAAAGGGGCATACTCCCTTTGCAAGAGGAAAAGAATCGCTTGATTATCGCCCTAAGCGATCCTCTCAATATCGAAGCGTGCGAGGACTTGACCCTAAGAATCGGGCGCCCTGTCGAAGCGCTTTACTGCGAAGTTGAACCTCTCCTCGCGGCCCTTGAAGAGCTCTACCAACAAAAAGGGCAAAGTGCAGGAGACCTGCTCGCCGACATGCAAGAGGGGGATTCTCAAACGCATGAGGGGAACAACGCCATCTACGACTTGCGCATCAGCAGCGACCTTCCTCCTGCGATCAAACTGGTCAATGCCATTTTAGCAGAGGCTACCACGCAAGGAGCCTCTGATATCCATTTTGAGCCCAAAGAGAATTCGCTCCGCGTCCGCTATCGCGTTGATGGGGTCTTACAACAGCGGCATAGCCCTCCCGTCGAGCTCCAAGGGCAGCTCCTCACCAGGTTAAAGGTGATGGCTGGCCTCGATATTGCGGAGCATCGCCTTCCTCAAGATGGGAGGATCAAACTCAATTTGGGGCATCGGGAGCTCGACTTGCGCGTTTCCACTTTGCCCACCACGAGTGGAGAGCGGATTGTCTTGCGCATTTTAGACAAAGGGACCCTCACACTTGGTCTAGGGCAACTCGGAATGCCTGAGGATCAGCTCAAGCTCTTGCGCGGGCTCGTCTCCTTACCCGAAGGGATCTTGCTCGTCACAGGTCCTACAGGCAGTGGCAAGACGACGACGCTCTACAGCGCTCTTACTGAAATTGCCAGTGACGAGACCAACATCATGACCATCGAAGATCCGGTCGAGTATAAGCTGCCCAAGATCGCTCAGATGGGGGTACGGCCAAAAATCGGCCTCACCTTTGCCTCGGGGTTACGCCATATTTTGCGACAAGACCCCGATGTGATCATGATAGGGGAAATTCGGGATAAAGAGACGGCAGAAATTGCCATCCAAGCTGCCCTCACAGGCCATTTTGTCTTCTCTACTCTCCACACTAACGACGCCCCCAGTGCCATCACGAGACTTGTCGAAATGGGGATTGAGCCCTACCTCCTCTCCTCGACGATTGTGGGGATTGTCGCTCAGCGCCTTGTGCGCACTCTTTGTACAGCATGTCATGGACAAGGTTGCTCTGCATGCTTCCAAAGTGGCTACAAGGGGCGCAGAGGCATCTATGAACTTCTCCAAGTCACAAGTCATTTGCGCTCGCAGATCGCTCAAAGTGCCGATGCCTACCTATTGCGCCAGCTCGCCCTCAATGAGGGGATGGAGTCGCTCGCCTCTTGCGGCATGCGCCTTGTCGAACAAGGGATCACCACGAGAGTCGAAGTCATGCGAGTGACAAGGGGCGTTGAGGAGGTCGTTTGAGCCATTTTGAGTACACCTTCATCACGCCTGAAGGGAAGAAAAAGCGTGGACACATGAGCGCCCCAAATGCTCAAGAGGCGAAATCTGCCTTGCGCACTTCAGGGGTCCTCGTCACCTCCTTTAAAGCTGCCAAAGCGCGCAAATCTGATCAGCTCCCTAAAGAAGCTCTTATCGACTTTACCCTCTCTTTAGCCTCTCTTCTCAAAGCGGGCCTCCCCCTGTTTGAAAGTCTCAAACTTTTGACAGACCAAGCCCAAGGGACAAAAGCCCATGCCACTTTAGAAGCGCTTTGTAATGCTATTAAAGAAGGGGTGGCCCCCTCTTTGGCCTTTGAAGGGCACTTCGACCCCCTCTACTGCTCTTTGGTCAGAGCTGGAGAGGTTTCTGGAACATTGCCAAAAACCCTCGAAAAACTCGCCCAGCTGCTGAAAAAGGAGCAACAACTCAAACAAAAACTTATCGCCTCTCTCCTCTACCCCGCCATTGTCGCCGCCTTTTGTCTGGGGGTCATTGTCCTCCTTCTCACGGTCGCCCTTCCCGCCATGAGCAGCCTCTTCGAGGGCAAAGCTCTCAGCCCCTTTACTGCAGGGGTTTTAAAAGCAAGTGAGCTGCTTAGATCCACCTGGTGGCTCCTCCCTCTTCTCCCTCTCTTTCTCTATCGCTTCCGCAAAAAACTCTTGCCCGTCACCAGAAAAGAGGCCGCCTTGGCTAGATTTTGTTACACTCTAGCCACTCTGCAAGAGGGGGGAGTAGTTTTGATTGACGCCCTCAAATTCGCAAGAAGTAGTTGCAATTGCCTAGATCTTGAGCAAGCTGTCGAGCGGGCCGAAGCGAGCTTGATCCTCGGCATCCCTTTAAGCGCTCATTTTAAAAAAGAAAAGGCCATTCCCACGCTATTGCCCCGGATGTTCGCCGTTGCCGAAGAAAGTGGCGCCTTTGCCCCCACCCTCTATCAGCTCGCTGAACTCTATGATCAGGCCACAGAAAAGCGGATGAGCCGTCTAGCGACCTTAGCACAGCCTCTGACCCTTCTGATTCTCGGCGCTATTGTCGGAACAATCATGCTCGCTGTATTATTGCCGCTGACCGACCTTAGTAACTTGCTTTAAATAGGAGATCGCCCATGAAAAAAAGAGCTCTTACCCTGATCGAACTGATGATTGTCATCGTCTTGATCGGCCTCATTGGAGGCGTTGTCGCCTATAACATGCGAGGGAGCCTCGACAAAGGCAGAGCCTTTAAGACAGAGCAAGGGGGGGTACAAGTCTATAATCTCCTTATGCTCGCAGTCGCGGAGGGCAACTCCATCGAAAAAGTCGTCAGTGACTGGGAACAATTCATCGCAAATTCGGGAATGGTCAAAAATGCAGAGCAGACCTGTCGCGATGGCTGGGGTCAGCTTTACACTGTCCGCCTTTCGGACAAAGGAGATGACATTGTGGTCTCCTCCACGCACAGGGGCTATGAAAACAAGAATTTCAGTTAGACCCTTTACCCTGATCGAAGTGCTCATCGTGATGGCGATTGCAGCCATCGTAGGGAGTTCTCTTCTCTTTGTGGGGAAACGGGGACTAGAGCGTTACCGCGCAATAAGTTCTTCAGAAAAGGTGATCGCGCGTCTCAATCTCGCCACCGAGCTCATGGTGTGTTGTGAGATGGCGGTCACCCTCACTTTTGAGGAGGGGATGCTGACGTTACATGCGGAAGAGCCCCTGCCAAAGCCCTTTGTCAAGCTGCTTGACAAACCTCTTCCCTTGCCCGGCATTCACACCATGCATCCCTCCACCCTCACTTTTTCTCCGCGCCGCAGGGATCTTTTTCCTAGCGGTACCCTCCTTCTCAACAACACCCAAACGATCGATTTGCCTGGCTACCCCACACAAATTCGGGGAAAAGCACGATGAAACGCCCCTATCTGCTTCTCGAAGTATTGGTCTCTTTTGCCTTAGTGGCCCTTTGCGCCACTCCGCTTCTCCATTCCCAATTCAGCGCAAAGCAGAAAGAGGAGAAACGCCTCTTGGAGATCGAGAGAGCCTATATGGCAGATGAAGCCTTTGATCAGATCCGGATGAAATTTTACACCCACGAGATCAGCTGGGAGGATCTCCAACGCAACAAACCGGTTGAAGGCAAACTCGATAAACTCTCCTGCACCTATACGATCCGCGAATACGAAAAATATAAAAAAGGAGATCGGGCTCTCTACCGCATCAACGCCATTACGATCTCCTTTGGCAAAGACCTCGACTACGATTATCACCTCTTCACCGAGCGAGTCGACCCTGATAAGAGGCAGTCATGAGTCGATGGAAAAAACGGGCTTTTACCCTCATCGAGCTCCTTGTCTCCCTCTCCTTATCTGCGATTCTGATTGGTTTTTTGATGCACATCTTCTTTCACGCGACACATGCACCTTCTGGCAGGTTATGGCCCTTGATGGAGAAATACGCTTGTCGCCAGCGGCTCAACCAAGTCCTGCCTGAGATCCTCACTCCTCCCCAAATCATCGATGGAGCACTCCTTTTCACCTTTAACAATGGCGTCGATGATGATCCCCATTTCTGCGGAGAAGTGGGAGGCCGCCTCTCGCTCGACGGGGAAAAACGGCTCATCTTGACCCTCTTTCCTGCGGCGAGCCATTGGCAGGGGGAGTTTTCCCCTCGCCTGGAGATCCTCTTAAGTCAGATCTCCACATTGGACTTTAGTTTTTACGAGATTCCCACTCGAGCACAACCAGGCGCATGGAAAGGAACCTGGGAGCAGGAGGATCTCCCAGCCCTAGTAAAAATCCAATGTACAGCTTTTGCCACGACCTACCCCATCCTCGCCTCTGGTAAACCTCCGAGGTATTATATCTCATGAATACCCTCCCTTTGACTCTGACGCTTCTTGCCCTAGCGCTGATCACGAGCCTCACCCGCCTCCAGACGCAGCGCGATCAATTTCTTTTGGGGCAGGTCTTGCTAGAGCATCTTAAGGCGGAGAGGTCTTTGGAGAATGCCTACCAAATGGAACTCCATACCTTCAAATGCTCTTCCAGACTCTCTCCAAAACCCAAGGAAGAGACATCTAACTCCGATCCCTCTCCAACGCCAGATCCCGACAAAAAGCCACCTCCAAAATCTTTCACAAAAAAAAGGGAGCTTCCCCGCTACCCCTCTCATCTCAATCTCCACTCGCTCCACACAAGTTCTCTCCATGTCGAAGTGCTCCGCAAACTCCTCATCGAGCTGTTTGACTTCCCTTATGCAGAGGAGTTAAGTCGGCAGCTCGCTGCAAAACTCGGCGAAATCCGGCCTGACAATGAGTTTCAGGGCAAGGTGGAGCTATGTGAGCAGCTCGCCTGCCTCGACTTGGGCCCTTTACAAGCCTCTTGGGCCCAAATGCTCAGAAATGGTCTTTTGGACTATGTCGCGATCAGTCGCGACCCAAAAATCAACATCGCCTGGGCTCCGCGCCCCCTTTTGATCGCTATTTTTGAAAGTGCGGAGTTGGCCGATCAGATCATTTTGTTGCGCGAGAAAATCATTGATCAGTATGCCAATGAAGAGACCTCTGAAAAAAGTTCATCCTTTTTAAAACACAAATCAGAAGAGTTTGAGAAGGGGGTACGCTTACTTCTTTCTCACTCGGCGCTTTTCGATCACTATGAAAATGTTTTGGATTTTTCGCTGCGCCACAAACCGAGCAAAGTCACCCTCTCTTCCACCTCACAGTTGCCTCTCAAGCGGCGGCGTGCGGTTTGAGCAATGTTTTTCACGCACCTCCCATAGCATTTTGTTGCAACTTTAAGATCTCGACTTTGTACAACATTAGACCTCTTTCGAAATTCAATCATGTCAGTTGTCAAGATTAGGTGGCTGGCACTTGCCATAAAGGTAAGTAAGGTAGAAGTCTCGGGCTGCTCTTGCGCTTGCGCGCATTGGAGCAGAATAG
>JAFEGQ010000195.1 GCA_018239785.1 Verrucomicrobiota bacterium | reverse complement strand
CCGAATGATCTGCTCTTCGGAAAAACGACTTTTCTTCATCTCTGCTCCTTTTGGTTTGGGCAGAAATGTCTATTTTACATTGGACCAATTTTTGGGGAGCAGGTCACCACCCCCTAAGAATGCTGATTGCCGAGGCACTGGGGATGAAAGAGACGAAGCGGTATTATACCAATTCCCGAATATAAAATCATAAATTGCAGCCGCCTTTTACCGCGGGCCTGCGCTTTCGTTCTCGGCAACTGCATGAGTTGCGCTCGAACTCCAAGCTTTGGTCCTCGGCAAAATGCAGGTGCACTTTATGATTTTATATTCGGGAATTGGTATTATCCATGTCAATGGTGTGGAGGAGAGTGTTTTGGATGAGGGATATTTTGATACCGTGATCGATTTCGGTCAGCTTTTGGGATAACTTAAATAGAAGCGGTGAGGTGTTCCCCAAAAGAGAGATAGTCAATTGTGCGGTAGATGAGGGCATGCCAATCGAAGAGCCGCTTTTGAAATTGCGCCAAGATGAAAAACCACCCTATCCACAAAATCGCAATCCCAATGAGAGATTTCAACGCCCAGCCTAAGAAGCTCATCGGCACTTGCGTGGCCATCCGGTTGGCAATCCCTAAAAAGAGATCGCTCATGAACATCGCAACTAGGGGAGGCAGTGCCATCATGACAGCAATTTTGAAGATCAGCCCCATGAGTTCTATCATCTCCCCCCAAAACGGCGTGTGGGTCGATGAGAAAAAGAGGGGATTGATCCATCCATGAATGGGGACGGCTGTGAACGACAATTCAAGAGCTTGGAGGAAAATACCGATGCCTCCTGTGAAAAAAAACATCGCAATGAGGCTGTTATTATAGAGCTTTCCTATAGGAGAGGCCTGCATCCCCAATGTCGGATCGGTCATCAAAAGAGAGGAACTGCCCCTTTGATGGTCCACAATCGTTCCAGAAGCGCTCCCAATGTAAAAGGGGAGCGCCATCAAAAAACCGAGCAACATCCCAATGAGAAGCTCTTTTCCACAAAGAGCGATGTAGGTGATATCAAACAGGAGGGGCCCATGAATTTGGGTCAAAAACTTAGGGAGAAACATCACCGAAAAGGTGACCACTTCCATGATCTTCACCGGCAAAGGCAAGACCTGGGCCCCCAAAAAAGGGGCCTGAGCGACAATGGGCCCAAAACGCATCATCCCAAGCAAGAAAACGAGGAGCAAACTCATGGGATTGGGATAGGTGGCGTAGAGATCGAGGTAATCCACCTTAGTGATTCCAGCGAGGGAAATTAGAGAAAATGTTGAGAGCGAAATTCATGATCTGCATGCTGATCCACCCCCCCATCACAATGATGGTGAAAATCGCTGCGACGAGCTTGACGGTGAAAGAGAGGGTCTGCTCTTGAATCTGCGTCGCTGCTTGAAAGATGGCGACCAGGAGACCCGCGAGCATGCTCACTAAAATCGGAGGCGCTGAGATGATCAGCACCATGAAGAGGGCTTGGTAGGTAAGCTGGTAAATTTGATCTTGAAACATCTAATTAAATGAGAGTACCAATCCTTGAACTAAAAGGGACCATCCATCGATCATCACAAGCAAGAGAAGTTTTAAGGGAAGAGAAATCGTTACAGGAGAGAGCATCATCATCCCCATGGCGAGCAAAATATTCGAGGTGACCAGGTCGACGATGAAAAATGGCAAGTAGATCAACACCCCAATTTGAAAAGCATCTTCGACCTGGGAGACGATGAAGGCGGGGACGATGATGATAAAATCGTGCGCTCCTAGAGTCCCTCGCACCGCTTCGGGGAAATATTTGTAGGCCAGCCGATAGAAGTTGCGGATGTGTTTGGCGCGGGTGTTTCTCACCAAAAATTCTCGCAAGGGCTCTCTCGCTTCAGAGGCCGCTTCGATGATCAAATCGGCAGATCCCGCTGAAAAGAGCTGCGTGGGACTCTCGTCATTGATGAGATGCTCCACCTTGTTGTACATCGCCTGCCCGACAGGGAACATCACATAGAAGGTCAAAATGAGGCTAATGCCAATGAGCACCTGGTTAGGAGGGGAGCTCTGTAATCCTAGAGCATTTCTCAGCAAGGAGAGGACAACGACCATCTTGGTAAAGGAGGTCAAAAGCATCACAAGGTAGGGCAAAAGGGCTAAGCCGACCAACGTGAGCATCTGTGCAATCAGGGGAGGGGCTTTAACCTGCGCATTTAAGCTCTCCGCTCCTGAAGGCAATCCTTGAGCTGAGAGACTAGAGGTGTGGAGAAAGAGGTAGCCAATAGCCACGAGGAGAAGGGCAAAAGAAGAGGCGATGATGAGTTTGCGTTTCACGGACTCCCGAGGATCTGTTTAAAGGCGTTTTCGAGCGCGTTCCACTGATTATCCCACTGAGCATTGATGATGCCAGCTTCTGTTTCAATAATGCATCCTCCAGGAAGCACATCCTCTCGATCTTGGACAACCAGGCTCTCCAGCCTCTCAAAGAGCTCTTTCATCTGCTCCTTATGGGCTTCAATTTTTTCTCTATCTTCTTTGTTGCAATAGATGCTGATGCGCTTATGTTCTGCAACAGCGCGCAAGCTATTTTTTACGATATCCGCAATCGTCGCCTCATTGAGAGTCATCTCTCGGCCCACAATTTTTTTAGCCGCTTGCAAGGCAATCGGCAATACCTTTTTAGCGACTTCGTCATAAGCTCTGGCGATCTCTTGCTCAAGGAAGGCAATTTGTGCATTGAATCGCGCAAGACCTTCCTCAAAACCCCGCTTCTCGGCCTCTTCTTTGCGCTTTTCTCCCTCTTCTACCACCTCTTTGCGGTAGCGCTCTGCCTCTTGCTGGATCGTGTGGATGAGCTCTTTGCCATGGAGAAGGGCAGAAAATTCTTCTGCGGGTAAGATTTTCCCTTTAGGAGTTCTTCCGATTTTATCGCCGTAAATCAAGCTAAAGTACTTCATGCCGGCTCCTTCAAAAAGTTCAGCTCACGGCTTACATGGAGCACTTGGCTTTGAAGCCGCTCTGCCAGGAGGGGTTTGACATCCCCTTTAGCCGCCTCTAAGACAAGGGTCCCTCTGCCTAAGTCAAGCTTGTGAACGAGATAAAAAAGAAGAGAGGGCTCTTGCCCCGTTAAAGCTAACCCGAGCCGTCTTAACCCCTTTTCTTGGAGAAGATGGACGAGGCGTTGTGGATTTTTCAACCACTCCTGCATCCCTAAGGCCTCTTCTGGCAAAGGATCTGCTTCTCGCATAGCCATCTCTAAATAGCGAACCTGCCCTTTGCTTAATGATCTTTCAATTTGTGTGAATATCTCTTTGTCGATCACTTTGCGCAGCTCAAGGCTTAAATCATAGAGCCCCAAATAAGCCGTCAGACGGACCAGTTGATCTTTGGAAAAGGAGAGGAGCGCATTCATCGGGGAACCGGGTAAAAAAGAGGGGGGGAGGGCCTTGTCGAGCCCTAAATGGAGATAGAGATCTTTTAAGAGAAAAGCGCGTAGAGAGGGGAGCAAGTTGCCTTGAAGAGCCTGTTGCATAAGCAGTTGTTTTTCTGGACTCTCCTTTTGCAATAACCGGTCGATCCACGTGGAGTGGATTTGAGCTAAAGGTTCCCAAATGGGGCATTTAAAGGGCTCTAACGAGGGGGTGTTAGGGGTAGCTTTTTCCACCTGACCCCGCTCTGCTTGCGCAAAATAGGCCATCGGCGCTGGCACTCGCCCCCGGTAAGTTTCTACGAGAGCCTTAAGTGCATAAGAGCGCTTGAGAGGGTTGACACCATTGATTTGCCCTTTCACAACTCCTCTTCCTCTTCTTCATTTTCCTCGATATTTCCCCCCATCTCATAGGTCTGATCTTCTCCCTCCCCCTCTTTTTCGGACTTTTTAGTTGCGCGAGAGAGGGTCTCTTCATTGAGATGGAGGGGAGTGAGATGAGTGAAAAGGCTGTTAAGGCCTCCAGCTGCTTGAATGGTCGGGAAGGTTTTCCAAACGATCCATGCAATGAAGGCGGCTAAGACTAAAATGAGGGTGCAAAGGATGAAGAAAATGGTCCTAAAACGGGAGGCCGATTCTTGGGCCACGATGACCGACCAAATGCGGGTGTATTCTTTTTCCTCATTTGGCAGCAGTTCAGGAGCTTCATGCAGGTCGACGTCGGTAAATCGGGAGCGATCTGCGACCACTGTGACAGCGTCAAGGTCTAACCCAATGACCGATGCGGCGACAAGTCGCTTGATTTTTGTAATCAGCTGACTATTGGGATCGTCCAAAACCCCTTGATGCTTCACGTAGACAGAGGCGCGCACTTCTTGGAGCTGCTGCTCACTGCCTGGCAAAAGGGCCTCTTGTTGAGGAAAAGAGATCTGCACGACGGCATCGAGGACCCCATCAATCTTTCGAATGGTTGAGGCGATTTGTTCGCTTAAACCCTCCTGATAGCGGATCTGCTCCTCTTGCGAAGAGGAGACGAGGCCAGAGGCGGCAAAAATCTGGAGCAAATTAGGGCCTGCACGGCGCGGCAATCCATTGCGGTTGAGAAGTGCCATCGCTTCAGTCTGTTGGGAAGCAGGGACACCGATCGTAAAGAGGGGAATGGCGTCTCCCCCGCCAGCGCCTGTCGTGGCTTGAGCGCTTTTAGTTGCCTCGATCCCCTTGCTCGCCAATAGGACCACAATTTCATTGGCCTCTTTTTCAGGAATGCCCCGCACAATTTCGGAATTGGTATTGCAGCTGCAAAAGAAAAGGAAAAGGAGAGTCAGTAAGGGATAGCGTAGATGTCGCAACATAAAGGAGGCCTCGGGAAACCAGTTCATGCTGCACCTTAGCACAGGTGGAAATTATCCCCAACTCAAGGCTTGGGTATAAATTCGTGCTGAATAAGCACCTGTTTCCCCTCGAAAGCAAAAGCGAGGTACAAAATCCGCTGCACTCCCCGCTCCTTGAGCTCTAAAGCGTAATGCTTGTCCTTGATTTGCTGCATGGCAGAGTGCAGCGCTGTCTCCACGTCGATGTTTTCGAAGCGGCCCACCTTCTTAAACTCCATGATAATTCCCAAATCTTGGGGATTTTTAGGAAATAGCATGACGTCATATCTCCCAAGGCCGCTCTCTCGATTGGATTTCACCTCATAGCTGTCTTTGAGTCCCACCAACATCCCTAAGACAAAGGCATGGTAGATTTTTTCCGAAGCTTCGGCCGGTACATCGAAGACACTCACAGAAGAGAACATGAATTCCTTAAAAAGCTGAGAAAAAGTGTCGACATCGCCTTGAGTAAGGCTCTTCAAAAGGAGATGGTAGCGGCGCTCGTAGAGGGTTTTTGTAAACCACTCCACAATCATGGTGCGGTAGAGCTCTCCTACTTCAATATTGGGAATTTTTAAGGGGATGGGAGAGCCGTAAGGGGGGATGGCGTCGAGCGTTAAATAGCCAGTAAAGAGGAGTAACGACCAAACAGCATTAGGATTTTGATCAAGCTGAGGAAATACTAAGCCATCCTCGATGTTTTTCTTGAGAATCCCCTCTCTGAGCAGCTCTTCGAGATCTGCCTTCAGCTCTTCTGTCCCTTGGGCGATCAGTCGCTTGACTAAAGCGTTATCGCTCGTATTCACCCAGTAAGGAGCTAAGTTTCCTTGTTGAGCAATGCAGCTGAGAACCGACCAGGGGTTGTAAATGCTCGCACACGACCCTACGCGGTAGCCATTGTACCAGCGTTTAAATTCGGGCAGTTTCTCGAGCAAGCCATACTCTTGGAGAAGTCCTGAGACTTCCACTTCTAAAAGACCAAATTTATCTCGAAATGTTTCGTTTAATAAGGTGAATGTGCTGACATTGTTCAAGCCCGAAAAAATGCTCTCCTTGGCAATGCGCAAAATCCCTGTCAATACCCCTAGTTGCAAATGGGGGTTATCTTTCAGGCAGCTCGACAATAGATTGCGTAGGAACTCGATCGTAGGATCGTAGTAGTTGTGAATGTACGCGGAATGAACAGGGGTATCGTATTCGTCAATGAGGAGGACAACCGGCTGCTTGTGATAGAGAGATAACCAATGGCTGAGGAGCCGTAGGCTCGCTGCACAAAGAGTTGGGTTTGCTTGTGTTTTAAGGATGGCTTGAAAATTTTCTTGCTCTTCGGGGCCGAAAAGATCGCTCTCTAAGAGGTAGCGATGGCGTTGGAACTCTTCAGAGAGGAGCATGCTGAGATGCTCAAAGGTGCTTTCCCAAGAGGAATGTTTTACATCCTTAAAGGTGAGGAAAATGACCGGAAATTGCCCCTGTAAACTGCGGCATTGCGCATGGTGCCAAACTTTGAGATGTTTAAAGAGGTAACTCGTGTTTTCTTCCGACTTCTCGAAGAAGTAGCGGAGCATGGAGAGATTCAGCGTCTTGCCAAAACGGCGAGGACGAGGGATGAGCGCCACTTGGATCCCAGTGGTGACGATCTCTTCGATGAGAAGACTTTTGTCGACATACGCGCGATTTTCATCTATAATTTTTTTGAAATCACTGATGCCTAAGGGGAGGTGTCTCTGCTGCATGCACCCCATCATAGCAGGCGATGCAGAAAAATAGCATAGGTGAGATATACCCAATTAGCTTCAAGAATTGGTTTTCTACCTGCGTGAAAGCCCCCTGGTTCGACGATCTTAACCCGTTTAATATTAGTACTGCGAAATTTTTGTCTCTTAAAAAGATGACAAAGAAGACAAAAACTGTTAGCATTGATTCATATACAATAAAGCATTCGAATGGGTGTGCGGCTGTGCAATTTTCTCTAATCAGTGCAGTTAGCTGCTAATAAAAAATTATGCCACTCACAAAATATCCTGAGGGCTCTGTTCGCGAGCTGCTCAGTGTCGCATTTCCGCTGATGCTCTCTTCGCTATCGGCTCTTTTCATGGTCTTTGTCGACCGTCTCTTTTTAGCCCATTACAGCAAAGACGCAATGAGCTCAGCCGTGACAGCAGGAACAGCTTGGTGGGGGATCGGGGGCAGCTGCATGATCTTAGCGAGCATGGCAGAGGTCTTTGTCGCTCAGTACAATGGGGGGAAGCTCTACGAGCGGATCGGACGCCCTGTTTGGCAGATGATTTGGTTATCGATCGGGAGCATAGGCATCATGCTGCCCATCGCCTGTTGGGGAGGCCTCCTCCTTTTCTATAACAGCCCTAATTTTGCGTTAGAAAATGAGTATTTTTTTTGGATGACTTTGTTTGCCCCCACTTGGGCGCTTGGAGCCGCCTTAAGTGCTTTTTGGGTGGGGCGGGGGAAGACCCGCATGGTCACCTTGATGGCGTTAGGTGTGAATGGAGTAAATATTTTCCTCGATTGGCTGCTGATTTTTGGGGTTGAGGGGGTGATTTCCCCCATGGGGATCAAAGGAGCAGCCATTGCGACGAGCTGTGGGAGCATGGTTCAGGTAATTATATTTTTTATCTTATTCATGCGCTCTAAAAATCGGACTCTCTACCGCACTTTCGATTACCGTTTTTATTGGGGGGAATTTTGGCGCTGTGTTCGAGTAGGAGGGCCACAATCCGCTCTCTTTTTCATCGAGTGTGTCGGTTGGGCTTACTTTTACGTATTCATCTCTAGCTTGGGGCGTTCCCATATTTATGTGGCGGGGATTTGCCAATCGGTGCTCATCCTCTTCTTCTTTGTGGCAGAAGGGATCGGAAGAGGTGCGGCTGCTCTGTCGGGCAATTTTATTGGGGCAAAACAGCATCAAACGGTCTTCAAGGTTTTTCGCTCAGGGCTGAAGATTCACCTGCTGTTTTTTTGTTTGTTTGCCGTGTTCTTTGCCTTCTGGCCAGACCCGTTTGTGAAACTTTTCATCAGCGATGCTTTTGGCAAGTTTAGTGAATTAAGCGTTGAGGCTCAAGGGATTGAACAGTCTGCTATGGTTGAGAGCCTTGTCATGACGCTGCGAATTTGCCTTTTCTATCTCTTGTTTGAATGTGTTCGCTGGCTGATTTCGGGGATTTTGACAGCTGCAGGAGATACGCTATTTTTACTTGTTGTAGGGGTGGGGATGGTTCCCCTTGGGTTGCTTTTACCGACTTATCTCTTTGTCAACGTAGGGGGCGGGGGGGTCATGGGAGCTTTTGTGATTGCTGTCTTTTATGTCGTTGTGGTGAGCGCTCTTTTTTATTTCCGCTTTGCGGGCTGCAAGTGGCAGAAGATTGCACTTGTGGAAGTATAAGGAAGAAGCTCCTCCGTTACTTTCTTAGCGAAATTTTTCCCTGTGATTGACATTCTCCCACTGTAATCTTAAATTGTCGCACATGAAAAAATTGTGTCTCGCTTGTTTTTTCTTTATCACGCTTGCAGCCAATCGAGATGCCTGCCCGATCCCCCCTCAAGCTGTTTTCGATGAGCCCTTAGGGCTCATCGCTGGTTGTGTCGATGCCGTGACAGGTGCTTATGTAGGTTCGACAGCAGAAGTCACCGTGAATTGCCATGAGCCGATCACTCTTTACCGGCAGCTCATCACTTGTGCGGATGGTGCGGCAGGGGAGGGAGTTAAAGATAACCCCAATTGGGAGAACGCTGGCAGCACCTCATTTTGGCAGCTTGGGAAGGAGTATCTCGACTTCCATTCTGAGCGGCACAGAAAGAAGACCCGTTTTCGGATCATTGGTGAGTCGGGCGAGATCACAGATTATGTGGTGTTTTCTGGGAGCGATAGAGTGTTTCACTCGGGAGGAGGTTGCTTTTTCTTGCGGATCAACCCCGATCAGTTCATCTCCAACACCTCTCATGGAGAGATTGGAGGCCGCACTCATCCGCGCAACAACGTTCTTCGTTACGGTGGTCCCTCTCCTGAGCATGCCCATTACGGGCCAGATGCCTTTACTTTGACGAAAGGCGATGGAGAGGTGCGGATCTATACACATGGGAGCAAAGCTTGGTGCCGCTATCGGAAGTGGAGGAAAGAGGAGAATCGGGAGCCCAAACAAGAATCTTTTTTGTTGCGCGAGGTCATTCGCCCCAACGGCAATCGGATCTTCTACTCGTACGACCACCACGATAGCCTTGTGGAAATACGCTCAGCCAATCGGGATGATTCGCAGACCTTCGGGTGGATTCGGGTTGGAGCTGGACAAACCTCTTTGGGTTGGGGATATTTTATCACAACGAGTGATGGGCAAAGTGTCGAAATGGGCACTTGTACGGTTACCGATCCTAGAGACTTCAAGAAATGCAAAACTCTCCTCCGCTCCATTGCCCACACAGACGGAATAGTGGAGGATTTTGGTTATTCTGGCGGCAAAAATAGGCTAGAACTTGACGCACACATCATGCAGAAGAGATCTCTTTTAAAAATCGAATACTCTCCTTCTTCCGTTAAGCGAATCGTCAAGTATCAAAAATATTACATCGACCATGGAGAGATTGCTTTCGGTCTTAGGTCTGTAGGGAGAATCTCTGCTCTCTTGGGGGAAAATGGTGCTTTTGAAACGCTGTATTCGATAACTCCTTACTTCCTTTCAGTACGTTTTGATGGGGAGACTGTGGACTCAGGAGAGGTGTGGGGGCAAGTTTCCGTAAGCACAGCAGAAGGAGCAGGGCTGACCTATAGAGTAGACGACGGAAGGATATGGGAAGTCTCGGACTCAAGGCGAGAGATCACTCAAAGGTGCCTAAAGAGTGCCACTGACAAGGGCAATCTCGCCTCTCACAGCATCAAGGCGAGTTCAGGACCCCTTTTTCATGAAGAGTTTAGCTACGACTTATACCAATTCCCGAATATAAAATCATAAAGTGCACCTGCATTTTGCCGAGGACCAAAGCTTGGAGTTCGAGCGCAACTCATGCAGTTGCCGAGAACGAAAGCGCAGGCCCGCAGGTAAAAGGCG
>JAFEGQ010000194.1 GCA_018239785.1 Verrucomicrobiota bacterium | reverse complement strand
TGATGCCATTGTGGATGCGTGCTGTAGTGCTTGGAATTGGTTTGTCGATATCCCAAATCGAATACGCCAACTCTGCTCTAGAGGTTGGGCTATTTTATGATTTTATTTTTAGGAAATGGTATAAGTGAAGACTTAAATAAGATTCGCATAAAAAGCCCACTAATAGACGAGGAAATACCCGAGCTGAAAATGAGCAACAGACGCCCTAAGCTCAACGTTTTTGTCGAACCAACCGGTCAAGAATATGCAAGATTTGAAAAAATCGTAAAAAATCTTGAGATAGCACTATTAAACATCCCCCAACAGGAGCCAACACTTCGACTGCATCAACTGTCAGACAAAGACAAAAAACTCCTTCTCGGCATCAATTCCCTTGAACCTAGACATTCGCATAGAAAATTTTAAACTCGAGAATAATAGAGAAGCGACTCAAGAGGAACGCCTCCAAATGGCTTTTGAAGGGTTAAATGCCGTATTTGACGCATAGGACATCGGGCTCTAGAGGCCTCCTTTTGCCTCTGCGCTATTCCCCTCGCTTAAAGCGACCGCTCATCGCGGCTTGAAGAGGTACTTGGGTCTGATGATAGGGGTCCCCTTGCCTCCTCTGGCTTCGAGCCGCTCATAGACAATCTGAATCGCAATCCCCACGCAGCGGGAAAGGCCAAACAAAAGCGTAAAATAATCGGGATAGGGCAAACCAGCTGCTGTTAAAATCGTTCCTGAGATCGCGTCGACATTGGGATAGGGATTAGAGATCTTCGGGTTTTCCTTTAACACTAAAGGCCCCACTTTTCTTAAATGCAACGCTGTCTTCACAAAAGGATGATCGGGGAAGAGACGCTCAGCCATCTGATAAAATACTGTCGCCCTCGGATCTTCCACGCGCAACACCGCATGACCAAACCCAAAGACCAGCTGATGCGCAGCGAGGCGATCCCGAAGAAACTGCTCTACCCCCTTTTCGTCGGCATTCTCCCCTAGCTTGTGCTGCACTTCCTGGACAAAGGCCAAACAATCTTGATTGGCTCTGCCATGACGCGGCCCCGCTAAAGCGCACATCGCTGCCGCAAGCGATCCAAAAAGATCCTCAAGCCCAGAGGCGACCGCTTTTCCTGTAAATGTAGATAGGTTCCCTCCCCCATGGTCGTAATGGAGGAGATTGAAAAGGCGCAAAACCTCTCCAAGATGCTGTTTATTCGCATCTGGAACGTTCAGCATATGGGTGAAATTTTCCATGTAGCCGAGCTGAGGCTGGGGCTTTGGAGTGTCGCCCCACCCAGCGTGATGATTGATCACTTCTGCGACGAGCTGAGGCACTTTAGCAATCAAAGTCAGACAATCTTCTCGATAATCTTTCTTCCCCTCAAAGGTCTCCATCATGAGAAGAGCCATCGAAAAAAGACGCATCGGATGGGCCTTCTTAGGCAGTTTCCGAATCGCCGCAATGAGCTCATCGCTGAGACTTCCCCGTTTTACGAGGTCCCGATAAAAGGAGGTCACCTCCTGGGCACTGCCCTTTTTGCCGTGATAAAGGAGGTAAATCGCCTCGATAGGGGCCCAAAAGGCAACCTCACTGACAGGATACCCCACATAGATGAGCCCCTTCTCAGGGTCTACCTTAGAGGTGGGACAATAGCCCACAGGATAGCCTCTCATCCCTGTTTCAAGGGTATCTTCAGTGATCTCAAATAATACGTTACCCACGCAATACCTCATCTCTTTCCTGAATCAACTCCGCCTCTGTCTTCTCAATCTTCTTGCGCAAGAACTCATCCCAAGGCAACCCCGCAACAATCTCACAGGTCCCATCCCCTTTTGAACGACAGGGAAAGGAGAAGAAAAGATCATCTGCAATCCCGTAAGAATTGCCAGTGCTGTAAATGGCAGAAGAGAACCACTCGTTAGCTGGAGTGGGGGTATAGAGATCTTTAATCCAATCCAAGATCGCATTGGCTGCAGAAGCTGCTGAGGATTTTCCCCTTGCAGCAATGACCGCAGATCCTCTTTGCTGCACTGTTGTCATAAATTCGCCTTCTAAATAATGGCGATCCTTGATCACCTCAATGGCCGGTTTGCCCTTAATTCGAGCGTTGAAAAAATCGGGCACTTGTGTGGCCGAGTGATTGCCCCAAATCGTCACTTGCGTGACTTCCCTAACCAAGACGCCCGCCTTAGCAGCCAGCTGCGCTTTTGCCCTGTTTTCATCCAACCGTGTCATAGCGAAAAAATGGCGCGGATTGAGGCCACCAGCGTGATGGAAAGCGATTAAGCAATTGGTATTACAGGGATTGCCGACGACAAAGACCTTCACCTCAGGGTCTGCCACTTTTGCAAGAGCTTTTCCTTGAGCGACGAAGATTTTGGCATTTTCCTTGAGCAGATCTGACCGCTCCATCCCTTTTCCTCTCGGAGTGGCACCTACCAAAATCGCAAGGTCTACTCCTGAAAAGACCTTCATCGGATCTGATCCTATAACCACCTCTCGCAAAAGGGGATACGCACAATCTTGCAGTTCCATTACCACCCCTTCCAGAGCTCCAAGAGCCTCAGGAAGCTCCAAAAGGTGAAGGGCAATCGGCTGCTCTTCCCCTAACATCTCTCCACTGGCAATCCGAAAGAGCAAGTTGTAGTTAATCTGCCCCGATCCACCCGTTACCGCAATGCGCCGCATCTTCTTATCCCCCTCTAAAATTTGAAGGATCTCTATCGCATGATTGATGATACTTTTCAAGTTCCTGAGAGGCGCACTTTCCCTTTGCACGTCTTAAATGTGGAGCTGCCTTTAATCGCCCGCTCCACAAACCCCGCCTTAAACCCTTCCCATTTGCGGACAATTTCGGACGAAACAAGCTCCACAAGATGTTGCAAAGGATAAACGATGGTCGGATGATAAAAATAACGCCTCGCACAGATCAGGACGAGCTCATACTGCAAAGCCACCTCTGGCAACTTGCAGTAAACACAATCGTCTACCTCTGTCAACAGTAAGGCCCATAGCTCTTTTCCCGACCCATAGAGCTTTTCGAGCACATGAATGACTTGCCTGGCTGCTTGCCGGTCGACTGCGATTGAGCAAGCTCTTTCCATCAACGCCCTTCCCTTGGCGATGCCTCCTCGCTTGCAGATCCAAGGTTCAATAAACTCCTCAACCATCCGGTGCAACGAACTCCACACCCGCTTTTGCCTTTCGATGCGGAGTAACTCTCGAGCGACCTGTTCACTCCTCCACTGCCGCTCATGAGGCCCTAAACGGCGCAACCGCTCCTTATCCGTCTGCTTTAGGGGAAATAGCTCTTCGAGCTCAAAGGGCTTGAGAAAGAGATGGACACTGACTCGATCGAGATCGCCTAAACTGGCGCGCAGTAAACTTAAAAAATCGACTTCAGCCGTTGCAAAAGGGTCGTCTAATCCCTCGAGGTAGGCAGCAACTGCCTCTTGCACCTCTTTTGCCATCCAACGATTTATCCCCTCCACCCCTCCTGGATGATCCAAAAGAACTGTGTAGATTTCACCCACAGTGCGCTGGCCCCGATTGAGCAAAAAACGCTCGCTATGACGGCTTAAGTCAAGTACTTGAATCGGTTCATCAAGCCGAAGAGAGGGCATGGTGCCGTGACCTGTGCTCGCAAAAGGCATGTAGAGCTGAGGATCTTGGGGTTTAGGAGCTTTCAAAGGGCGGACAGATCGGGGATCAATTTCTCGCAGCGCATAGCGCGCCTCTACCTTAAACGCTTGGGGACCCCTAGGCAATGAACGGGCAGGAGGGAGCGCCTCAGTGATCCGAGGAAACAGACTTCCCTCAACATTCCTTTTTTTTGAAAGCAGCTCCATATGTTCGTAGAATTACCTCATCGAGAGATATTTCAGGAAGAGAAATTTAAGAAATTATTTTAAATATAATTCAACGCAAAGGCGCAGAGTCGCAAAGGCGCAAAAGAAAATGTAAAAAATCTTCCATCCCTTCGCATCTCTGCGTTGAATGGTTTTGCTTCGGAAAGAAGCTTGCGGTTACCAAGACTTGAACTTGGGACCTCCACATTATCAGTGTGGCGCTCTAACCAACTGAGCTATAACCGCGAGATGGAGGCTAGGAGATTCGAACTCCTGGCCTTCTGAATGCAAATCAGACGCTCTACCAACTGAGCTAAGCCCCCAGAAAGGAAGTCATCCTAATGACCTCCCCAATTTAGCGCAATCCAGACAATGGCTGTCAGGAAAAAGACCGAGTAAACAGGCACTTTCACCGGTTTAAAACCCCAAATTTTATAGGCAAGATTTGATAAAGCGAGGACAATGAGAGAGGGGTAAAACAGGATCAAAATAGGATAGACAGCTTGTACAATCCCAGTAAAACGGAGATAGGAGACGAAATAGGCGATAGAAACTGTGATCAAAAGCAAGGTGGGATAGCTGACCTTTTCTTTAAAAACCTCGCGACTGAGAGTGTCGGAAAAAACCGCTGCCAAGGTAATCGCTGTCGTCAAGCAGGCAAGCATCACGGCCACATTAGAGACGATACCCGCATAAGGGCCCATCAAATGGAGGGAAAGAGCACTTAAAAGCTGATCGCTATCTACCCCTTCCATGGCTTGATGGTGAAAACTCGCCACAAAGCTTAAACCCGTATAGATGATCCCTAGCAAGCAAGCTCCTAAAAGGCTCGATTTGAGGAGGGTGCGTAAATGCATCCGATGGGTAAAGAGGGCTGTTTCTCCCCGCCTAACATGATGATGCCGAATCAAAGCAGCAAGAACGACAGAGGAAAAGAAACAGGCCGCAAGAAGATCGAGGGTATTGTATCCTTGAAGCAGCCCTTCAAGAAAGATTGTCCAATGAGAATGGTGGGTTTCAGCAGGCTGGGGATGATGCAAGACCCCCGCTAGGATGATCACAACGAGAGAAAAAAGGAGCAGCGGTGTGAGAAGATACCCCACTAAGTCGACCACCCGGGAACGCTGCCAAGCACCAGCAAAAATAACGATACATGCACCTAAACTGAAGATCCACAAAGGGATCCCCGGGATCGCATAACTCAACGTGGAATAGGACAGGGTAATGGTGCGGGGAATCCCCCCAAAAGGGCCGATCATCAAGAGGATCAGTGCCCCGACGAGAAACCCTAGCAACTTGCCCATCCGCCCAAAAAAAGCGCGATGATCTGAATCGAATAAAACAATGGAAATGAGCCCTAAGAAAGGGACGATGATGGCAGTCGTAAACATGCCGAGCATCGCCCAACCTGTTTGCGCTCCCGCATATTGTCCAAGGGCAAGGGGAAACACGACATTGCCTGCTCCAAAAAACATAGCAAACATCGCCAATCCAATGCCGACAGTCCCTTCTTTGAACATTCGTCTCATGGGTTGAAGATTGTGTCGCTCTCATCAATTTAAAGCAATCATAAGAGTTCAGACCTCCGCATGGCATGCGCCTGGCTGAATTGAAAATTTTGCGATTGACTTTTTCACACATTAAAAATTAGCATCCACTCATGATTTTAAAAAAGAGTTTTTTATTATGAGTGACAAATCTGTACGATCGGATATAGCATCCTGGTGGCCCCCTGCCACGGCGAAAGAGGAGGCGGCAGCGCGCTTCGTTGAGGGAAAAACTTATTACTATTTAACTGTTTGGGCAGCTGATATCTTCTTGTCGCGATACGGCTACAAACGGGCGGCAACCGCCTTGACTCTAGGAACCTTTCTCGGATGCGAAGGGACAAGTTTCTATGTCATGCGCAAGGCTCGGATCCGCATGCCACAACTTCTCCTCGCTTTGCAACAAAAAATGAAAACCATCTCTCAAGATCCTAAGACAGAGGCAGTGATCGAGATCCTGCACCCCTCACGCCTCTTTGAGGTCAATGAGCTTGCCGTTAGACAAGACTGCCATCCCCTCTTTCGACAAGCGGATGCAATGACGGGAGACCCTCAACTGCGCGCGGATCTCCAGGGTTGGATCAAGATGGGAGAAAAGAGCGATCTACAAAAGCTCCTCCCCCATTTCGAGATGTTTAAAACGACCCTTCAAGGAGTGAAGGGTCTAAAAAGCGATCTTATGGCAACGCGTCAGCGCAACTTCTGGCTAATTTGGGGAGCTGGGAGTGGATGCTGGAAGCTGGCTCGATTTTTTGGGCGTAGCGGAAATCTACCGCTCCCAGCTCCGATAAAACCACTCCTGCTACCTCAGGTCGCTTAGAATATTTATGGGTTGCCGCATGCAAAGGAAGAAAGAGCATCTGATCGAGGAGGATCTGCTCAGCTTGCTGTAAACAGCGATGCCGCTCAGCAGCATCTGGAGTCTGATTGGCTTGATCCACTAAAGATTGGTAGATCGGGTCTTCCCAACCTGAAGCATTGAACTGATACGAGCGAGCATACATCATTTCCAAGATATAGACTGGATCGGCAAACCAAGACCACCAGGTCATCCCTCCGATCTGATAATCATGCACGATTAAAGCGGTCAAATAGGCGCGGTACTCATAGCCACATAGCTCAATAGGCACCTCAAAAAGGGAGCTCCATTGCTGTTGCACAGCCTGAACCATGGCCAATTCCCCTTCCAACATAGCGTAACTCAGCTTAATGGGAGGCAAAGTCTCTCGAGACAGCCCCAATTCTTGAAGTCCTTCTTCGAAGAGTTGACACGCTAGCTCAGGATCTTGCGCCTCTTTAAATCCTTCGCATAAGGTGAGTTGAACCGGAAGAAGGCTAGTAGCTAGAGGTTCTTTTCCCTTGCGCACACAATCGATCAGCTGTTGCCGATCGAGAGCTAACGCAAAAGCCTGGCGCACTTTTAGAGAGTTAAATGGGGAAGCCTCCGTATTAAAATTAAATCCGTAAACTCCTGTGACAGGAGAAGTTGTGAGATTCCCTTGACGCAAGAGATCTTCCATTGCAGGTTTGGGGAGCTCTCCCATGGGTGCACCGACCCAATCAAGCTCTCCCCGCTCAAACATCTGCATCGCGGTATTGCCATCGCAAACAATAGCCAACTTGATCCCATCGAGATGCACTTGATCGGCTTGCCAGTAGTTGGGGTTTTTCACGACAAAAATTTCCTGATCTGGCTGATAGTGCGCTAGCATAAAGGGGCCATTTGCAAGATATGTGGCGGCCTGTTTATCCCATCCTTGAGGCAACCCCGGTTTCAAAGGGCGGCAAACAGGGATGGCCAGAAGGTCGAGATAGTAAGGGGCGGGGTGAGCTAAACGCACCTGAAGAGTGCAATCATCGATCGCCTTGACTTGCACCTCATCGAGACTGCACTTTCCTAAGTTGGCCTCTTTAGCCCCAAGGATGGGGAAAAAGGCAAAGGCAAATCGGGTGACAAACTGAGGGTCAACTGCCCTTTTAAACGCATATTCGAAGTGCCCTGCTGTACAAGGGGTCCCATCTGACCACAGAGAAGGGCGCAAATGAAAGGTGTAGAGGAGCCCATCTGGAGAGATCTCCACCTCTTTTGCAAGGGCCAATTCCACCTTTCCCGAAGGGCCAATCCGGGTGAGCCCTTCGAACAACATATTCGTCACGACCTGTGTCCGACGATCCCCCCCGACAGCTGGGTCTAACGATAAAGGAGGGGTCTGGATGCTTAAGTGCAAAATCCGCTCCTCCTTCGCGTCTTGATCAGAAGAACAAGCTGTGAGAAGGAACAAAAGAGGCAATAACATTCTTTTCATGGCTATGGCTCCTTGCGATCGACGTAAACTGTTTTAAAATCCATCTGCCCTACAGGAATGACCTTAGCCCCTTGTATTTTTGGGTTGCAAAGGTAGCGATAGCGATGAAAGTAGATCGGTGTAACAGGCACTTCTTTGAGGATAATCTGCTCAAGTTTAAGAAACAATTCATGGCGCAAATTTTCTTCCAAAGTGGCATCGAGTTGATCCATCAATTGCTGAAAATCGGGATTTTCCCAGCGCGAAGCGTTAAAACGGCCGGTGCTAAAGCGGAGCCCTTCAAAGTCGTAACAGGGATCGGCGATCCAGGTGTACCACATCATCGCGACCACTTGTGTGGGCTGAGACAAAATGTGTTCGTTGTAGGAACGCCATGGGACCCCCTCTAAGACCGTATTCACACCGAGGATCTGCCTCCACTGTTTGGCAATGACCTCAATCACGGCGCCTTGGTCTTCTAGAAGAGGGTAATTGAAGACAATGGGCGCTAACTCTTTTAAGCCAAGTTCGCTTAAACCCTCTGCTAAAAGCGTTTGCGCAAGCTCAGGATCAAAAATATCGCCAGTCCGCGTCTTCTCTTTCGTCAACTCGGGAGAAAGGAGCTGAAAAGCGGGAAGCTCACCACATCCTAGCACCTCATCGATCACCCGCTGCCGGTCAATCGCCGCAGCAAAAGCTTGCCTTACTTTTTTTGAGCTAAAAGGAGAACTGTCGACATTGAATTCGACACGAAATGTGGCTGTAGAAGGGAAAGAATGCAGTCGCCGATCCCGCTTAAAGGTGGGCATGGCCCTTGTGGGGAGATCACAAAGGGGGGCACCTACCCAATCGAGGTTGCCCGTTTCAAACATTGTCATGGCCGTATAGGGATCATCGATGGAAAGAATAGAAATCCGATCGAGAGAGACATGCTCTTCATCCCAATACAAGGCATTTTTCACCAACTTCAATTCTCCATAGAGAGGAGCCGAAGTGATCCGAAAGGCGCCATTGCAAACGAGATCAGCACCCGCTGTTTGGGTGCTCCCCGGGCGATCTTTATCGATTCCCCGATGAAGGGGTAAATAGACCCAATGGCTGCACAGCTCGAGAAAGTATGGGGTGATGTGGTCGAGTTCGACCACCAGCTTCTGCTCTCCTTGAGCATAAATCCCCACGCTACTGATCGGAAGTTTCCCTTCCTTAGCCTGCTGAGCGCCCCGGATGGCAAAGAGAAGGTAGGCAAATTGGCTGTCAAATTGTGGATCCAATACTTTTTTCCACGTGTACTCAAAATCATCTGCGGTGACCGCCTCTCCATTGGTCCAAAAGCATCTGCGCAAGTGAAAGGTGTACGTTTTTCCATCTGGAGAAATCTCATAGGTATGAGCAACTCCAGGAATCGGGCGCCCTTTATCGTCGAGGCAGATCAACCCCTCATAGAGCATCTTCATCAAGACCCCCGATCTGCGATCGACACTCGTCCTTGGATCAAAGGTGCGGGCGAGTCGAGGGAGATTGATCCGAATGGTCTGTTCGCTTTTGAGACGGCAAGACCATCCTTT
>JAFEGQ010000193.1 GCA_018239785.1 Verrucomicrobiota bacterium | reverse complement strand
CCGAGGGGATGCATCCCTTGCGCGTCGAGCGCACTTTACAGGCACTGCAAGAACTTGCCGCCGCTTACCGCCGCCTTTTGCCCACCACAATTGTGGCGATCACAGGGTGCTACGGCAAGACGTTGACGAAAGATCTTTTAGAAGTGCTCTTGCGACAGCGCAAGCGCACCTATGCCTCCTCAGGGAGCCTCAATTCTCAGCTGGGGGTGGCGCTTAGCCTCCTAGAGATCTCCCACCTCGACGAAATTGCCCTCATTGAAGCAGGGGTTTCTCAGGTGGGCGATATGAGCAAGCTCGCTCACATGATCGCACCTGACTACGCTCTATTGACCACCATTGAAGGAGCCCACCTCCACACCATGGGCTCTTTAACACAGACGTTAGAGGAAAAAAAACTCCTTCTCCAAGCGGTCCCCTCTTCAGGATGGGTCATCGCTCCTCAACGCCTTAGTCTCAAGAATCTGCCCTCTAGGCAGATCTTTTGGGACACCCCCTCCCCCCACTTGCCCCATGCCGACTTCAAAGAACCCCTCTTTCAACTCACCTTTCCCGAGGGAAAAACGTTTGACCTGCCTCTAAAACAGCCCGTACCACGCCAAAAAGAGCTCCTCTGCCGAGCGCTCAAAGCCGCGTTTTTGCTGGGGGTCGAAAGTGATGCGCTGATCGAGGGGCTAAAAAGCTATCTCCCTCAAACGCTTTATACCGAAATGTGGACAAGTCCTTTTGGAATGACATTTCTGAACGATAGCTATTGCTCAGACCCCCTGTCCATCGAACGGGCCTTCCGCCTCTTTAACAAAGCGGCTGAAGGCAGGCGCCTCTTCGTCTTCGATGGCTTTCGGCAAGAGCCCAGTCGCGGCATGCGCCGCCACCTTGTGGCTGCCCTTAAACAGCATCAAATCGACCACGTGCTCCTCATCGATCAGGCACGATCTCTTGCAAAGGATCTTCAAGAGACAAAAATCACCCTCTGCGCCGATGCCAAAGAGGCGTGGAATGCGTTGCGTCAAGAGCCACAGAAAAAGGCGACGGTCCTCCTCAAAGGAGCGAGGAAAAAGGGTCTCGACCAGCTGCGCGAAGAGTTCGCCGAAGGCTTAAGTGATAGTCGCCTCTGCCTCCACTTAGACAAAGTGGAAGCCAACCTCAATGCTTTCCGCCACCATCTTGGGCCCCAAGTGAAAATCTGTGCCATGGTCAAAGCCAATGGCTATGGCACCGATGCGATCGCGATGGCCAAGTGCTTGGCAGATGCGGGAGTCCACCTCTTGGGCGTTGCCCACCTGCATGAGGCGATTGCCTTGCGTCTGGCAGGGATCACTACCGATATTTTGTGCCTCTACACGGCACCCTATGAAGTGAGTCAAGCCATCGAATGGCAAGTGCAAGTGGCAGTCTACGATCTTTCCCTGATCGAATTGCTGAGTGCCGAAGCCAAACGACGCGGTCGCATCGTCCCCATCCACCTCCACGTCGATACCGGGATGAGCCGCCTTGGCTGTCGCCCTAAAGAGACCGCATCACTCGCTTTAGCTATTGAACGCTCTTCAAGCTTGCGCTTGGAGGGGGTGATGACCCACTTCGCCTGCGCAGACGACCCTGCAAAAGATGCGGTCACACGCAAACAGTTCGACCTGTTTTGCCGCCTGAACATTCAAGCGCCCCTGATCCACGCTGCCAACTCTGCCGCAGCCACCAGATTCCACCTTCCAGGTTGCAACATGGTCCGCTTAGGCTTAGGTCTTTTAGGGCTTGGCCCCTGTTCTCCCACCCTTTGTCTGCAACCTGCAGTGGAGCTTTCCTCCCGGATCGCCACCATCCAATATTGCCAAGCAGGAGAAACCGTGAGCTACGGAGGAACTTACACCGTGAAAAGGGCTGTAGAGCGCATTGGGGTGATCCCCCTTGGATACGCCGACGGCATTTCCAGAGCTTATAGCAATCGGGGCCAGGTGAAAGTTTGTGGTCAATGGGCTCCTATCGTGGGCAACGTCTGTATGGACTTTTTCATGTGTGATCTCACCTCTATCCCCCAAGCACAAGAGCACACGCCCGTCTTGCTTTTTGGAGAAGAGCCGAATGCGGAGGAATTTGCACAAGTAGGAGGACTGACCCCCTACGAACTACTCACCCGCCTTGGATCCCGCATTCAGCGGGTTTTCCGCTATGAAGCAATTTGAGCCTTTTGATAGGCTCAAATTTCATGACACCTTCCTAACATCAACTGCAAGGAACCTACCCTATGACACCTTTTGACCATCTTGTGCAGCTCGGCAAAGAAATCGCAACGCTCGAGGGGATCTCCCATCTCTTACAATGGGACCAAGAGACGCTGATGCCGCAAGGAGCTGCAGGCTCGCGCGCCATTCAAAACCAATTGATCGCAAAATTGGCCCATGAGAGAGCATCTGGCAAGGGCTTTGAGAATGCTCTTTCAAAGTGCATCGATCTCAATACCGGCAAAGTGCTTTTAGAAGAGCTCAATGAGTCTCAAAAAGCCGCTCTACGGGAGTGGCGCGATGACTTTCTCCAAGCCTCTAAACTCCCCACCCCATTCATTGAGAAGTTTGCAGCCCTAACCAGTGAAGCGACGGAAAACTGGCGCCTTGCGCGTCAAGCGAAGTCTTTTTCCCGCTTTGCCCCTTTTTTAGAGCGGCTCATCGAGATGTCGCGGCAGCGGGCCGAATATTTGGGCTACCAAGACCATCCCTTTGACGCCCTGTTAGATGAGCATGAAAAAGGAACGACCACACGCAAGATCACTCCTCTCTTCCAAGCTCTCAAAGAGGAACTCATCCCTTTTCGCAAAAGTTTGATCAGCAAAAAAGGGCCCGATAGCTCGTTCTTACATCAACCCTACCCAGCAGCTAGCCAAATGAAAGTGGCGCGCGCGCTCATTAGCGCTTGCGGATTTGATCCTCATCATGGAGTCATTGGCCTCACCTCTCACCCTTTTTGCTCCTCTCTTCACCCTACGGATGTGAGGGTCTCCACTCGCATTGATCCAAAAGATCCCTCCTCTAACTGGCTGGCTCTGCTTCACGAAGGGGGGCATTGGCTCTATGAGGCGAATCTGCCCACAGAGCACTTTGGCACTCCTCTTTGTCAGGCCCGCTCTACGGCCGTCCATGAGAGCCAATCGAAATGGTGGGAAACGCTGATCGGCCAAAGCCTGCCATTTTGGACTTTCTTCTATCCGCAAGTCCAAAAAAGCTTCCCGAAACAGCTTGGACAAGTTCCCTTAAAAACCTTCCATCGAGGGCTCAATGCTCTTTCTGACACCCCCATCCGCGTCTCGAGTGACGAAATTGCCTATCCGCTTCATATCGTTTTGCGCTACGACCTTGAAAAAGATCTGATCAGCGGCGATTTAGCCGTTCGGGATCTCCCCAAGGCCTGGAACGCCAAGATGGTCGAATATCTCCAAATTGAGCCTAAAAACGACAGTGAAGGGTGTTTACAAGATATCCACTGGGCCTGTGGCTTGTACGGCTACTTTCCCACCTACACGTTAGGCAATCTCTACGCAGCGCAGTTCTTCGAAGCGTTTAAAAAAACCTACCCGGATTCGGAAGAACGGGTTGCACAAGGAGATTTCGGCTTCATGCGCAGTTGGTTAAAAGAACAGGTGCATACGCATGGCCGTAAGTACACTTCCCAAGAGCTTGTCAAACGAATCACGGGCCACGCTTTGATGCCTGATCCCTATCTCTCCTATCTGAAGGCAAAATATGCAGCAATTTACGCTCAATGATCTTGAAAAAGAGGGGGGGGTCTAAGTCTCATTCGTTTCCTCTCCTCTGTGAACCTCTCTAGCCTCCGGCTCTGCGTTGAAGAGCCCCCTTTTCTAATCCGTACCGCTTCCATGCATGAAAAAAATAATTGCGAGAGCCACCGTATGACGCCTACAGAAATAGACCTCTTTCGAAATTCAATCATGTCAGTTGTCAAGATTAGGTGGCTGGCACTTGGCATAAAGGTAAGTAAGGTAGAAGTCTCGGGCTGCTCTTGCGCTTGCGCGCATTGGAGCAGAATA